>NZ_JADBUP010000018.1:0-161169 GCF_020245605.1 Microcystis sp. M061S2
CACGGTAACGATTCGCACTCCCGACGGTAGCGAGTTATCCGATGCGGCCATTGGTACAGGACCGGTAGATGCTCTCTGCAAAGCGATCGATCGAGTGGTGCAGATTCCTAACGAATTAATCTCTTTCTCGGTGCGGGAAGTTACCGAGGGAATCGATGCTTTGGGAGAAGTGACTATCCGTCTCCGTTACGAAGGACGCACCTATTCTGCTCGCGCAGCCGATACCGATATTATTGTCGCCTCCGCTCGCGCCTACGTCAGTGCCTTAAACCGTCTCCATGTCGCACTGCAGCAGAAGGAAAAAACCCCCGAAATGCTACAAGTCTAGATAGGGTGTTAGGGTGTTAGGGTGTTAGGGTGTTACTTGAAATTCCCCCACTACCCCATCACCCCACTTCCCCACTTCCCCCCGCAACGCGCACGCAGTGACCACCCCACTTCATAATTCATAATTCATAATTCCCATGGCGCTGTTGGAGAAAATCTTAAATTTGTCTCGCAAATTTCTAAAATGTTGCTAAGTTAATATTATGAGCTTGCGCTCTGATTAATCATGGTGCTAATGTACCAAAAACAGATTCGCGTAAAAGCAATGAGGGATGAAATTTATCCGTAAGAATCCGATCAAATTAAATACAATAGCTAAAGACTAAAGGAATTAGCAAGGGCCAATAGGGATGCTGTTCCCCTTGCCATTGGGAACAGTTAACCCGTCCAATAATTCCTTTGATTGTTAGCTATCTGGTCAACACCGCAGACAAACCGGCGATCGGATTCCAGTCCTCCAGCCATTTACCCAATTTTTGCAGGAGCCAGATTATGAGTTGACCGAGCTAAAACAGCATTCCGTGTCGCTAAAATCGCATCGACACAAGAGAATTTAAGCAAAGATCTTCTCCCATTTGTTGTAATTAAAGCTACAATCGGAAAAGTCTTTCCCCGTCTCGGATTGGAGACACAAATTCGTTCAGTATCACCTAGATTGAGATTCGATCTTCTAGTTTTGCACAGAAGGAGCAAGAGGAAAACGGCATGACGCAGGCCCACGATGTACTAACCCTTACCGAGCCGCAATTGGATTTAGATTTGATTGACCTAGACGAAGACTTCGATGATGAGGATATCGAGTTAGAGCTAGAAGAAACCAGCGATAGCAACGATGGCAAAAAAAACCGCCGCCTTGCCAGCGCTCGTCGTCGCGACGCGGCCAGAAAAAAACCCTATACGGAAGATTCGATTCGGATTTATCTGCAAGAGATTGGCAGGATTCGGTTATTGAGAGCGGAGGAGGAGATCGAATTAGCGAGAAAAATCGCCGATCTACTGAAATTAGAACGCATTCGCGAAGATTTTTGCCTCTATAGCGATGCTGAATGGGGAAAACAGGTTTTCCTGTTCGAGCGCATCGAAAGAATTATCGCCGAAAAATCGGAAAAAGAACCGAAATTATCGGATATTAAGGCTTATTTAGGTAAGACGGAGCTAACGGCTCCCATGGTAGAAGAATGGCTGGCGAAATCAAAGGAATACTTATCGGCCTTTAAGCGTCGATTGTACCATGGTCGTCGCGCTAAGGAAAAAATGGTACAATCGAACCTGCGTTTAGTGGTTTCGATCGCCAAGAAATACATGAATCGCGGTCTTTCCTTCCAAGATTTAATTCAAGAAGGTTCCCTCGGTTTGATCCGCGCCGCCGAAAAATTCGACCACGAAAAGGGTTATAAATTCTCCACCTATGCCACTTGGTGGATTCGTCAAGCCATCACCCGGGCGATCGCCGATCAATCCCGCACCATTAGACTTCCCGTCCACCTCTACGAAACCATCTCTCGGATCAAAAAAACCACCAAGATTCTTTCTCAGGAAATGCGTCGCAAACCCACCGAGGAAGAAATCGCCACCAAGATGGAGATGACTATCGAAAAACTGCGTTTTATTGCCAAATCTGCCCAATTACCGATTTCTCTAGAGACTCCTATCGGTAAAGAAGAAGATTCCCGTTTAGGAGACTTTATCGAAGCGGATGGGGAAACCCCAGAAGATGAAGTTTCTAAAAATCTATTACGCGAGGATTTAGAAAACGTCCTCGATACCCTTAGTCCTCGCGAACGCGATGTGCTGCGGCTGCGCTACGGTTTAGATGATGGCCGGATGAAAACACTCGAAGAAATCGGCCAGATTTTCAACGTCACTCGCGAGCGCATTCGTCAAATAGAAGCCAAGGCCCTGCGGAAACTGCGTCACCCTAACCGCAATAGTATCCTCAAAGAGTACATTCGTTAATTTCCCGCCCTTAAAAAACTAGAAACTGAGTCTCCTTGAGGCTCAGTTTTATTGTAATCTGCACCTACCTCGATCGAATTTACAGCAGTTATCTTAATGATGAGGTACAAAGTTTTTGTTTTGGGGAGTCGCTCGTTGATACCAAATTAGGTTAGACTTCATCTTGATCAGAAACACTATAAATATCTCATTGATTAGAATCAAGAAATGTATGATAATGTCTGTAAATTTCTCGCCGAAAATTATAGTCGTGACTTCGCCCAATGGTTATTAGGAGAACCTCTCTCCTTCACCCAATTGAGTCCCTCGGAACTGTCTCTAGAACCGATTCGGGCCGATGCCCTGATTTTGTTAGAATCAGATCAGATTATTCTTCATCTCGAATTCCAGACCGAACCTGACCCAAAAATGTCCTTTCGGATGTTAGATTATCGCACTAGAGTCTATCGTCGCTTCCCCAAAAAAACCATGCGACAAGTGGTAATTTACCTGAAAGAAACCTCATCACCTTTGGTGCAGGAAAACGCTTTTATTCTTCCCAATACCCGTCATGAATACGAAGTGCTTCGTCTCTGGGAAATTCCAGCCGAGAAAATGTTAGGATTATCAGGATTGTTACCCTTGGCCAATCTAGGAAAAACCTCTAATCGTCCCGAAATTCTACGACAAGTAGCCGCAAAAATTGATAATATCGAGGGTAGAACTGAAAAAAGCAATTTAGCCGCCGCTACAGCAATTCTGGCGGGGTTAGTATTAAGTAAGGAAATCATCGGAAGTTTATTAAGGGAAGAAATTATGCGCGAATCAGTTATTTATCAGGACATCCGGGAAAGTGGAAAAGCACAAGGAAGACGAGAAGAAGCGGTTTCTTTGATTCTACGGCTACTTAACCGTCGTTTAGGTGAAATATCCTCGACTTTAAGCCAACAAATCCGAGAACTATCTCTAGAACAATTAGAAACTTTAGGAGAAGCGCTGCTCGATTTTACCAGCTTGACAGATCTGACCACTTGGTTATTGGAGATAGAAAATTAAATCCCCAGAAGATGTCTGCTCGTCCTGCGTTAAATTTTTAAATACTGGCTTTTTTCCCGTATTGATTTAACTATGGCTACCAGCGATATTCCCCATTCTACTCACTCATCCCCAAAACCCCTGCCAAAACTGGGACTTTTCACCATGTTTCGCTTAGGACTCTTTCAGATGGGACTAGGTATTATGTCCCTGCTGACTTTGGGGGTTCTCAATCGGATTATGATCGATGAGTTAAAAGTTTTACCCTTTCTCGCCGCAGCTGCGATCGCTATGCACCAGTTTGTTAGTCCAGCACGCATCTGGTTTGGGCAAAGATCCGACGGTAAAACTATTTTAGGTCATCATCGCAGCGGTTATGTCTGGATTGGGGCGGCAGTTTTTACCGCTTTAGCTTTTATTGCTTTGCAGGTAGTTTGGCAATTGGGACTTAGTATTCAAACTTCGGGATGGAATACCATTTCCTACGCTTGGATTGCCCTCTTAGCCTTAATTTTCGCCCTCTACGGACTCGCTTTAAGTGCCAGTTCTACCCCTTTTTCCGCCCTCTTGGTGGATGTGTCCGATGAAGATAATCGATCGCAATTAGTTGCTATAGTTTGGTCAATGCTGATGGTGGGAATCGTCGTCGGGGCGATCGTTAGTTCTCGTTTGCTGGATACTCCCAATATCTGCGGTACAGAGATTTTGACCTATGATCCGACTCAATCAGCCCCCATAGCCAATATTCCGCAACTACAGGCGACAATTAACCCCGTGTTCACGATTATGCCCGCTATCGTTTTCGGTCTCTGCATTTTAGCGACTTTTGGCGTAGAAAAAAAATATTCTCGTTTTAGTAGTCGGTCCACTCTTGTGCAAAGAGAGGATCAAATTACCTTTAAAGATGCGTTACAAGTTCTCACCGCTAGTCGGCAAACCGGTTTATTTTTCACCTTCCTGCTGATGATGACTTTGAGTCTATTTATGCAGGATGCAATTATGGAACCGTTTGGGGGCGAGGTTTTTGGGATGTGTATCGCCCAAACCACCCAATTAAACGCTTTTTGGGGAACTGGAACCCTTTTTGGTATTGCCGCCACGGGATTTATGCTCATTCCCCGCATCGGTAAACAAAAAACCACTAAATATGGCTGTATTTTTGCAACAATTTGTTTTATTCTCTTGATTTTTGCCGGCTTTTCTGCTGACCAAAGTTTATTAAAATCAAGCTTGCTCTTTTTCGGTTTAGCTTCGGGAATGATTACCGCCGGGGCTACCAGTTTAATGTTAGATTTAACCGCCGCCGAAACTGCGGGAACTTTTATCGGCGCTTGGGGATTATCACAAGCGATCGCCCGGGGATTAGCCACGGTTTTAGGCGGTACGATTTTAAATATCGGTAAAGTTATCTTTTCTAGCCCGGTTTTAGCCTATAGCTTAGTTTTCCTCGTGCAAGCACTGGGAATGATCCTAGCAGTTTGGTTATTAAGTCGCGTCGATGTCAAGGAATTTAAGGAAAATGCCCGAGCAGCGATCGCAACGGTAATGAAAGGAGAGATCGACTAGCAAAAGCAAGCAAAAGTGAGATAACAGGAGAATTAGCCCGATCGGGGGAAGTTAGTTAGCAGCTTTTTTCCTATCCTAAAAGTAGAGAGGAAAACGAAAGAGGAGGCTAAAACGATGAAAAGGACTTTAATGATTGTTCTAGGTTCCCTAGCCTCCTTACTGCTGATTAACCCCGTCGGTGCGGAAAATCCCCAACAGGTGCAACAATTATTGAATACGCGGGAATGTCCGGGCTGTGATCTCCGGGGTGCAGATTTAAGAGGGGCGCATCTAATCGGTGCCGATTTGAGAAAAGCGAATTTACAGGGAGCTAATCTGGAGGAAGCTAACTTAGAGGGCGCAGATTTGACCGATGCTAACCTAGAAGGCGCAAATTTAACCGCAGCTTTTCTGACTAATGCCAGTTTGAATCAAGCTGATCTCGATGGAGTCAATTTCACCAGCGCCGTGATTTATGATGCCGATGTGACGGGTGCATCAATGGAGAGAATTAACTTGACAAATGCTCAGATTTATGGTACTGGTATCGCTGTGGGTGGTGAAAATCCTTAGATGTTCTTGTCCTCAAAATATAGTTAATTTTGTAACAGATGCGAGTGTCGCGTCTGTTTTTTTATACACTTTTACTAAATAGTTTGAGTTATAAAATAACCGGCATGACTCAACTCACATCGCGCCCTAGTGTCTTAATTGTCGATGATTTGCCCAATAATGTGCGGCTATTGTCGATTATGCTCACCGAGAAGGGATATCAGGTACGGAAAGCGATTAATGGACAGATGGCCCTGAATACAGTGCGATCGCTAATTCCCGATCTGATCCTCCTCGATATTAATATGCCCGATCTCAATGGTTATCAAGTTTGTGAACAGTTAAAAGCTGATGAAAACACCAGAGAAATTCCCGTGATTTTTATCAGCGCTCTTGATGATGTCTTCGATAAAGTCAAAGCTTTTCAAGTGGGAGGTGTCGATTATATTTCTAAACCTTTTCAAGGGGAAGAAGTCATGGCCCGCATCGAAAATCAATTAACTATTTGCCGTCAAAAAAAACAACTACAAAACGAAATTAAAGAACGTCAAAAAACTGAGGAAACTTTAGAAATTTATCTTCATGCTGTCTCTCACGATCTCCGCAATCCCGTGATCGGGATGTCAATGATCTTAAATAATTTAATTAAAAATTCTCAGGGAGAAACTAAAGAAGTATCCCGGAAGATTTTACAACAGATGGCCGACAGTTGTGATCGACAATTAACTTTAATTGATTCTCTCGTCGAAACCCGACAAAATGATCTTTGGGGAGTTTCCCTAGCACTAAAGCCTTTATCTCTCTACGAAATCGGTCAACAGATCGGTCAGGAATGGGAGTTAAGATTAAAGGAAAATCAAGCAACTTTAATTAATAATTTTTCCCACGATTTACCCTTAGTTAATGCCGATGCTCACCATCTCTGGCGAGTTTTTGAGAATTTATTAGCCAATGCTCTTAAACACAATCCCCAAGGTATAATTATCACTTTCTCGGCTAGACTAGAGGGTAATTATCTCCGGTGTAGCATTGCCGATAATGGGGTGGGAATTAGCGAAACCCAGAGAAAACAATTATTTGATCGCTATCAACGAGGCAACAATAACAATCAGATTAGTTTAGGACTAGGTTTATATCTATGTCGTCAAATTATCCATGCTCACGGAGGCGAAATTGGCATTATGAATAATGATGAAAAAGGTTCACAATTTTGGTTTACTTTGCCCTACTAAGCTGTTGACTAAGTAGGTAGATGTTAAAAACTTTCAGACACCCCCCTTATCAAGGGGGGATTAAGGGGGGATCTATCTTCAATTTAATTATAACCAGCTACTTATCTACATTACTCGTTAAGACTGTCTATGAGCAGGAAGAGCCAGTTTAAACATTTGTTTTTTTCTGTGACCCTGGAAAGAAAGGGCTAAGATCTATCTAGATCAACTATCTTCACTTGCCATGGCCGCTAATGCCGACTATTCTGCCCATTCTAGCCTTAACTTGCAACAACCTTGGCATACCTATCCGGTGGAAACCACCCTATCTATCCTCGGTAGTTCGGCTGTTAATGGCCTCAATAGGGAGCAAATCGCCGAAAGAATTAAATATTATGGCAAAAATGAACTACAAGAACGTCCAGGGCGCAGTAATTGGCAAATTCTCCTAGATCAGTTTACCAATATTATGCTCCTCCTCTTAATTGCCGTGGCCATAATTTCCGGAGGACTGGATTTACTGGAATTGCAGCGCGGTCATCTGGCTAAAATTGGTGTTCCCTTCAAAGATACGATCGCTATCTTAACAATTGTCATCCTCAATGGCATCCTCGGCTATCTGCAAGAAAGTCGCGCCGAAAAAGCTCTGGCCGCTTTAAAAAAACTTTCCTCTCCCCAAGTTAATGTTATTCGCGAGGGTCAACGCACAGAAATAGATGCGGTTAATCTCGTCCCCGGGGACATCATGCTGATTGAAGCGGGAACCCAAATCAGCGCCGACGGCCAAATTATCGAAGCTTTTAACCTGCAAATTCGCGAATCGGCCTTGACAGGAGAGGCAAATAGTGTTAATAAATCCGCCTCCATTGACCCCTTAGACAGGGATACTCCCCTTGGCGATCGCTTAAATTTTGTCTTTACTGGAACAGAGGTACTGCAAGGCCGGGCCAAGGTCATCGTTACCAGTACGGGGATGACAACGGAATTAGGCAAAATCGCTCAAATGTTAGCAACAGTCGGCAATGAACCCACTCCTCTCCAAAAAAGAATGACTCACTTGGGCAATGTCCTTGTTGCTGGTTCTCTCATTCTAGTGGCCCTGACTATTACCATCGGCCTGATCAATGCCGGTTGGTCGGCCCTAGAGGAATTAGTCGAAGTTTCCCTTAGTATGGCAGTAGCCGTCGTTCCCGAAGGATTACCCGCAGTTATCACCCTAACTCTCGCCCTAGGTACTCAACGCATGGTTAAACGTCAGGCCTTGATTCGTAAACTGCCGGCAGTAGAAACCCTTGGTTCTGTTAATGTGATCTGTTCCGACAAAACCGGGACGCTAACGGAAAATAAAATGATTGTACGCGAGATAGAGACAGTTAATCGCAGTTTTTTAGTTACTGGGGAAGGATATAGCCCAAAAGGACAATTTTTAGACACCGAGCAACGGGCGATCGATCCCAAAACCGATCTAGAATTACATCATCTTTTAATTGCCAGTATCCTCTGCAACGATGCCAGTTTAAACCTCGATAATGGTCACGATAGCATTTTAGGCGATCCCACGGAAGGAGCCTTATTAGTTTTAGGGGCGAAAGCGGGCTTAAATTTATCCCTAACCAAGCAAGAGTTCCCTAGAATCGCTGAAATCCCCTTTTCTTCTCAAAGAAAGCGAATGTCGGTCATTTGTCAAGGAGTCAATCGCGTACTATTTACCAAAGGTTCCCCAGAATTAATTCTTGAACAGTGTCTCTCCTACCAATCGGGATTAGAAAGTCTTCCTTTTGGGGATAGGGAAAAAGAAAAAGTCTTAGTCGCTAACAATGCTATGGCTAACAGGGGTTTACGAGTCTTAGGATTAGCCTATAAAACACTAATTTATCCGCCAGAATCAACTGAAATCAGCGAAGATGCCCTAATTTGGTTAGGAATGGTCGGTATGATCGACGCACCGCGACCAGAGGTACAAATCGCCGTGGCTAGGTGTCGAGAAGCGGGAATCCGTCCAATCATGATCACCGGTGATCATCAATTAACCGCTCTAGCGGTGGCTAAAAGTCTTGGTATTGCCCAAGCGGGAGCTTTAGTCATCTCAGGGCGAGAATTAGATAAATTATCACCAATTCAGCTAGAAAACATTATTGACAAAACTAACATCTATGCCCGTGTCTCCCCCGAACATAAATTAACTATTGTCCGCGCCTTGCAAAAAAAGGGTAAATTTGTTGCTATGACCGGAGATGGGGTGAATGATGCTCCGGCCCTAAAACAAGCAGATATCGGTATTGCCATGGGAATCGCCGGAACCGATGTCACCAAAGAGGCTAGTGATATGATTCTCCTCGATGATAATTTTGCCACCATCGTCGCCGCCACGGAAGAAGGGCGAGTGGTTTATAACAATATTCGCAGTTTTATTAAATATATTCTCGGCAGTAATATCGGGGAAGTGATTACTATCGCTGCTTCGCCTCTTTTGGGTTTAGTTACTCCTCTCACTCCCCTACAAATTCTCTGGATGAATTTAGTTACTGATGGTTTACCTGCTTTAGCTTTGGCAGTGGAACCCGCTTCTCCTAATATTATGCGTCGCCCTCCTTTTAGTCCCCAAGAAAGTATTTTTGCTCGCGGTTTGGGCAGTTATATCGTGAGAATTGGGATTATTTTTTCGATTATTAATATCACTCAAATGTTGATCGCTGTGCGCTTGGATCCGCTTTTTGGTAATACCGGTTCATGGAAAACTATGGTTTTTACTACTCTCTGTTTAGCTCAGATGGGTCATGCCATTTCCGTGCGATCGAGCGATCATCTTACCATAGAAATGAATCCTTTGACTAATCCCTATCTTTGGGTAGCAGTAACCCTGACGACAATTTTTCAACTGATGTTAATCTATGTTCCTGCTCTGCGGGATTTTTTCGGCACTCAATTTTTAACTAAAGAAGAATTATTAATATGTTTGGGGTTTAGTACCTTATTATTCGTTTGGGTGGAGTTAGAAAAATTATTTACCCGTTGGTATCATCGGCGATAATCAGGGAGTTTTTTTCATTGTTCAGTAAACAGTAAACAGTAAACTGATACTAAATCCCTTGAGCATAGGTGACTTACGAGGACAGGCAAAAGGGAGAATAAATAATCAGTTTTTAATAACCAGATTTAGTATTATTATCGATACCTTCTAGAGAAAATCAAGGTTTGCAGAGATGATAAAGATAATCAGTATTTAGGATCAGAGATCGATAGTCAAGCGACTTGTATTGTAAGCGGCGATTCCGATCTAATCGTTTCTAACTAACAGGATTGATATTCTAGGTTCACTCACTTAAATTATCAGTTTCTAGCCATTTTTTACCCATTTCAATGGGAATACCGAGGGGAGGACAGAGGACTTTAATTAATTCAATTCCTCCCGTGATTAAAATGCTTCTTAGACGAGAATTTTTCTTGATTTCTGCGTCAACTTGTGCGACAAAAGTTTGTTTTTCAATTTCGGTATTAGTGGGATAATTTTGGGTGATTTGGCTGATAAGTTGTTGGATTTCTTGGGCGGCTTCGGCTAAATTTTGGGGTGTGGCGTAATTATGTTGAACTGCTTTTTGATCTCCTTGCACCGTATCGGCAAAGTTAGCAATATTTGCTCCACGAAGGTCATATTTAGGAGTTTCTGACATAGGATTAAAAGATTGAAGATTACTGATGATAATTAGGGTTTGCGGCAAAAAGTACGGGCGAAGCATTCGGATAGAAAATCTCCGGTTTCACCGATAGGTTATTGCCCGAATGCTTCGCCCCTACAGGACGCGGGCCGATGAAGACGCAAGGTTCTGAAGCACGATTCTCTCAAAATCTTGCACCTGTTTCGCAAGAAAAGCCACAAAACCCCTATCTTGCCTACATTTCACATTTATTCAGCAAGCCCTAATTATAGCATCCATAATGGCAAAACTGAGAACATTTCTCTGAATGAAAGCGATACGTCGAATTCAAGTCCCCCTTTTCAAGGGGGATTTAGGGGGATCAAAATAAGGATTGAGCGGCTTTAATCCGAATACTTGGGTTCTTGTCTGTGAATAGTCTTTTGGCAAGAGTTCTGATAATTAAATCGAGGGATTCTGTCCTCAATTTCATATCAGTTTACTGCATAACGAGAGCCAATTTTACCGAGGGCATCAACAGCACTGAAACGAACGCTATCATCTTCATCGTAACAAACATTTACTAGATCAGGAATAACATCTTCTAGTCCAATTTCACCTAAAGCAATTGTGGCTGTGACACGAACTTTTACTTCCGTATCTTGTAGGGATTGAATGAGATAGGATATTGCTTTTTCACCACCAATTTTTCCGAGAGATTCCGCCGTGATTATCCGAATATCGGGATTAGTATCAGATAAGCAGGAAGCTAGATAAGGAATTGCGGATTCATTGCCAATTTCTCCTAAAGCTCGAATCAGATTTAGGCGAACATTAAGATCATTTTCTCCTATTAAATGGGATACTAAGGTGTCGGCAAGGCTGCTATTGCCAATTTTGCCCAAGGCTTCGGCAGCTTTAGCGCGGATCTGGGGGAGAGAATCGTTGAGTTTATTCAATAAAGTATTGATGGCGATTTGGGTGTTATTAAGTTGCTGAACCATGTTATTTTTCCTCTGGGTTATTGTTATTAGGTTGCTGGGGATAATTCTGTTGGTTTCCTTGCACATTATGAGCTAAATTGCCAATAGTAGCTCCTCTGAAATCATAGGTAATAGATGAGGTTTCAGAGGTTGGGGATTGAGTGGAGTAAGAAATAGATTCAGGGAGGGGGTGATAGTATTTAAGTTTGTTTTGAATTGTGTCTAGTGCTTCTCTAGCTTGAAAGAGAGTATCGCCATTATTTAATGTGACAAAATCAGGATTTTTCAGGCATTTGATAAGTTCAGTCATCGCCGCTTCCGAGCCAATATTACCCAAAGCCTCAGCTGCCTGCGAACGAACATACTTATTAGAGTCTTTTAAAGCCTTGAGTAACCCCGGAATGGCTGTTTCTGAACCAATCTTACCCAAAGCCTCGGCTGCCTTCCAACGAACATACACATCAGAGTGTTCTAAAGCCTTGAGTAACTCCGGAATGGCTGTTTCCGAGCCAATTTCACCCAAAGCGAAGGCTGCGTTCCAACGAACATACACATCAGAGTCTTTTAAAGCCTTGAGTAATCCCGCAATAGCTGTTTCTGAGCCAATATTACCCAAAACCCAGACTGCGTTCCCACGAACATCCTCATCAGAGTCTTCTAAAGCCTTGAGTAACCCCGGAATGGCTGTTTCTGAGCTAATCTTAGCCAAACCCGCGGCTGCCTTCCAACGAACATACCCATCAGAGTCTTCTAAAGCCTTGAGTAACACCGGAATTGCTTCTTCTGAGCCAATCTTACCCAAAGCGAAGGCTGCACTCCTACGAGCATTCCTATCAGAGTTTTCTAAAGCCTTGAGTGACCGAGGAATTGCTGTTTCTGAGCCAATCTTACCCAAAGCGAAGGCTGCATTCCCACGAACATCTTTATTAGAGTCTTCCAAAGCCTTGAGTAACCCCGGAATCGCTGTTTCTGAGCCAATTTTACACAAAGCCACGACTGCGTTGCTACGAACATCTTTATCAGAATCTTTTAAAGCCTTGAGTAATCCCGCAATGGCTGTTTCTGAGCCAATTTTACCCAAAGCGAAGGCTGCCTTCCAACGAACATCTTTATTAGATTCTTCCAAAGCCTTGAGTAATCCCGCAATGGCTGTTTCTGTGCCAATCTTACCCAAAGCCTCGACTGCGTTCCTACGAACAACCCCATCAGAGTCTTTTAAAGCCTTGAGTAACTCATTAACAACTTGATTAGACTTTGTTAATCCCAATAACTCCACCTTAAACTGTTTCGGCACATCCAACCCAAGCACTAACCCCACTGTCTGCTTTTGAAACTTAAAGTTGACTTCTCCTGCTAACCTCGCTCCTAATTTTAAATCAATCTCTAACCCTAATTTAACCACCCGTTTTGCTTGGGTTTCATTATCCAATAACCCCAACAGTAACGCCACAGGTTCCGTCCATTTGAGATAATTCAAATAGTCCCACTGTAACTGCTCATCCCTGAGATGGGGTAACTTTTTCTTTAATTCCTCAGCCGTGTAATATTCTTGAATCAGTTGGTGGCGAAAAGCAATTTTATCATTACCTTCTAGGTGAATTAGATGATATTTCAGTAAATCCTTTAACCACTGCTTACTGTAATATTCTGGGAATCCTTTATTTTTGATAAATTTGCTTAATTCTTCCTCTGCTTCTGTTCGGGAAATAGCCACCTGAATCTCAGTTTTTGACTCCCCTTGGGTCATTTTCCAAGCTAACACTTGCAGCAATTCTCGCCACCAATCCCGCGATTCTTGGTAAGTAGAAACATCTGCTTTTAATTTGTGGTGATAAACTGTTTCGGTAAAATGTCGAAAAACTAAGCCTAAATTAGCAGGAATTTGGCTTTTCTCATTAAAAACTTCACATAACATCCACAAAAGCAGGGGGGTTTCTCCCAATTCCTTGAGACGATTTCCCAACTGTTTAAGCATTTCTTCGCCTTTTTCAGGCAAATAGGCCTTGACAAAATCCCGCATCTGTGCTTCGCTCAGGGGGAGCATTTCCAGCTTTTTTTCAATGTTTAAGTCGTCGCTGCCTAAATCCCTTGTGGTGAAAATCATCGAAATTTCTGCATACTGCTGGCGAAAGTTTTTTAAATTCTGTCGTGCAGTATCTGAGGGCAATTCATTGATACCATCAAATAATAATAATGGTCTAAAATTCTGGTTTTCTAACAGCCAACTTTCTAGGGTATTACTATCAATAATTAATTTATGGCGTTGCAGGAATTGTAAAATTAAATCAAGAATTGAGGTTTCATACAAGCGTAATTCGATGAGAATGGGAATTTGAATGATTTTAGCTTGATTTTGTTGATTTAGGCGCAAGCTTTGGGCTTCTACGGATTCTTCTAATAATAATCTGGCTAAAGCGGTCGATTTTCCTGAACCGGGACGACCTTTTAAAAGAACGTGATTAGCCGCATATTCGCGTAAACCATCTAAAACTGTGAATATTTCGGGTTTTTCTGGTCTTTCTGGTCTTTCTTGTCGGTTTTGTGGTTCTTTTTCAATCGTCTGCACCCACAAATCCCTTAGCAAAGGTGCAGTTTTCGACGGGCGTGTTTTTCCCTCTACGTCCGTGAGGGTGTAAAATGTCTCCCACTGGGCGTACTTTTCCGAGTCCGAGATTGATTTGAGATAGGGAGTCCAGTCAATCATTGATGCTGTCTGTTAGTTAGAGAAGGAACCATGATTAAACTTTCTAATATTTTAATTGTCAGCTAAGTTAGTTCGGACTAAGGAGATTTGGTCACAACTTCCACGAAAGAATAGAGCTAACCAGCTAGGGTAAAATTAGGGTTTCGGCTTATCCTCAACTCAGCTTAACTAGGAATAGGCCGATTTATCTTGTTAAGGCTATATTTTGAGCAACTTTTGTCAATTTAGCCACAAACAGAAACATAAACATAAACATAAACATAAATCGTAGGTGCGTTAGCCAAAGCGTAACGCAGCAATTTAATAATTAAGTTGCTGCGTGGGTTGCGGATTATTAATTTGTTTTTTTGTCAGAGATTATCGCCGCAAACACGCACCCTACAAGATCAGGCTTATACAAAAAAACAAGTTTATGTTATTATTAAAATAAATCTCAGTAAATAAAAAATATTTATTATGAATATCAAAGTGGTTGTCTGGCAAGAAGATGATGTTTCCTGTGCAAATGTACCAGCTTTGTCTGGTTGTCATACTTGGGCAGAAAATTATGATGATTTGATGGTCATGGTTAAAGAGGCAATAGAAGGCTGGTTAGAAGTTTCTCATGAAAAAAATTACTTAAAATTTAAAAGTGTACCGTTTAGTAGGAGATTGAACTATAATTAAGTTTATGAAATTACAATTTGAGTGGGATAACCTCAAGGCAAAACTTAATCTCAAAAAGCATGGCATCAATTTTGAAGAAGCCAAGGCTGTTTTTCGAGATCCTCTAGCCTACATTTTTGATGATGAGTGGCATTCGGTCGGTGAAAAACGAGAAATTATTATCGGACACGATGACAAGAATCGCCTTTTAGTAGTTTGTTTTACTGAAAGAAATCAAATGATTCGTATTATCAGCGCACGTTTAACAACCAAAAAGGAACGTCAAGACTATGAAAAATACACAGGACTCTAAAACTAACCAAAATTTACAGGATGACCTACTTCCTGAATATAATTTTAATTATACTAAGGCTCATCCTAATCGTTTTGCTTCTCAGGTAAATGAGACAAAAATAACTGTAACCTTAGAATCGGATGTCGCTAAAGTTTTCAAAAATTCTGAAGATGTAAACAAAGCACTTCGAGCTATCCTATCTGCTATTCCTGAAAAATAAGTTAACATTAATCCTGTAGGGTACGCCATTCGATAGCGTAACGCACCAATTTAATAATTAAGTTGCTGCGTGGGGTGCGGATTATTAATTTGTTTTTTTGTCAGAGATTATCGCCGCAAACACGCACCCTACAAGATTGGAGATCGCACTTCCATCAATTGCCGATCTCTTTCTTCTCTCAACCGCTTGGATAACCGAGAAATAACCCGTTTAAAGTCATATCCCCCCGTAAAAAAAATTAGCCCGACTTTTTTAACAATTGTCGGCAAAATTTTGCTTGCTTTTTTCAATGCTTTCTGCAATATAGCGGTAAGCGCTTGAGTGAGATACAGACCAAGCCTTGCCTAGCATGGTTTATAGCTCGTGACACTGTACTTCATACGACTGCACACCGCTATAATATTTTTATAAGACTTTATATATAATGGAGTGTTGGAGTCCGCTGGAAAACGCACAGATTCCCATTATAAGAAAAGTATAACCGAAGCCGCCGCCCAAGTCAAGGGATTACTCCTTTTTTTTAGAGAAGTTTTCAAAGAAAAAAAATCAAAGAGGCAGCCAGAGATATTCGGTTTTTCTTCACTTTTTGGGCAAAAAAAACCCTTGTAGGATGCCTATAATAGGAGAGAGAAAGGGTTAAAAACTAAAAAAAAATGGCGGAGAGAGTCCAGAAAATCCTTGCCCAGTGGGGAATTGCCTCCCGAAGAAGGGCGGAGGAGATGATCGTGGCCGGCCGGGTGAGACGGAATGGCAAAATCGTGCAGTTAGGAGAAAAAGCCGACCCGGAAAAAGATCACCTAGAAATAGACGGAAAAAAAATTGAACCGGCCAATCGTCCCAAAAGATTGTATATACTGGTCAACAAACCCATTGGTGTGGTTTCTACCTGTAGGGACCCACAAAACCGGCCGACGGTAATTGACCTTTTGCCCGACTCCCTCGCCAGCGAGACGGGGTTACATCCCGTAGGCAGGTTGGACATCAACACCACTGGGGCTTTACTCCTCACCAACGACGGTCAACTGACCCTCACCCTCACCCATCCCCGTTATCATTTGCCCAAAACCTATCGGGTTTGGCTAGATGGTGCGATTGATAGACTTGCTCTCCAGCGTTGGCGAGAAGGTATCCTCTTAGAGGGAAAAAAAACCTTACCCGCACAGGTTGAGATACTCAAGCAAACCGACCAAAAAACCCTACTAGAAGTTATTTTAGTGGAGGGAAGAAATCGGCAGATTCGCTCTGTAGCCCAAGAGTTAGGCTATCGCGTCCTGAAACTTCATCGCAGTGCCATCGGTCGTATTCAACTAAACTCTGGTAATAATTCCCCCTTACCCTTGGGTGATTACCGTTTTTTAACCCTTGATGAACTGAAATATTTAAAGAACCAGATTAACTAAGCTGAAAGTCAGCCCCTAATAGCGATATGTTTCGCCTTCTCCAATCACAACTTGATCCCCAGCATAAACAGCGAACCAAATTACTGGAAATCGGCGTTTATTTGCAAAAAAATCGCCTAGAACAGTCCCTTTCTCTCGAGGACATTGCCCAGAAAACCCTAATCCCGCGCCATCGCCTAGAAGCGCTGGAAGCGGGGGATTTGGAGGCATTGCCCGAACCGATTTATATTCGTTGGTTAATCAAACAATTTGCCGATAGTCTGTCCCTGGATGGTGAGACGATTAGCCGGCGTTTTCCCACCAAGGTCAATAACTTTTTTAGGGGAACAAAACCGTCTTTATCGCTGCCAAGTCTTCAAATTCGCCCGATTCATCTCTATTTTCTCTATTTAATCTTAGTTATTGGTTCCGTACAAACCCTATCCCACGTCCTGCAAAAATCGGTACTGCAATCGAATCGCTTACCGCCGCCTTCCTTGCCACAACAGCAAATTGTCCAACCGAAAAGCAACCCCCTTCAACCGGTAGCCAACAAAACCAGTAATAATCAGCAGCTGGTGGTGGGGGTAAAACTGGAAGATGACTGCTGGCTGCGGGTGGTGGTGGATGGGAAGACAGAATTTGAGGGTGTGCTGCCCCAGGGAACCCATCGCACTTGGCAAGCAAACCGGGAATTAACCGTGAGAGCGGGTAATGCTGGCGGGGTTTACGTTGCCGTTAATAATGCCCATGCTCAACAACTAGGGCAACCGGGCAAAGTCGGGGAAGTCACCTACCGGGCAAATTGAGCTAATTTATGCAGAAGGTCTTTTCACCCCTTGATCGCCTTCAGGGAGGGTTAATCGGGGCATATATTGGGGAATCCTTGCATAATCAACCCCTAATACCAGCCTTTAACTATGAGGCTACACCAAGGACAACCCTGCTTTTGCAAGCTCTGCAATCTCAGGAAGATTTGCCCATTGCGATCGCAGCTAGGCAGCAGTCGGAATCGGCGTTATTATTTGTGCTGTTGCCGGAAATTTTAACGTGGCCTGACCATGGGGAACGTTGGCAAGCTAGATTAAATTTTTGGCTGAAAAAGGGCTTAATTTCCGAGTTAACCCGACAAGAAGCAATAATTTGGGGAGAGGCAGTAGGTCTATTATTAGAGGGAAAAAGGCCTTTAAATCAGTTAATGGGGCAATTGCTAACTATTAACCCCAAGAATAAGCTATTAGAGCAGATTGAGTCAGCTTTAGGGCAAAATCATCCCTTAGAGTTCATCTTATCGGCTTGGGCGAAAGATATCTCACCTTTAGGAATTGCGATCGCAGCTTCTCTCTATACCTTTCTGCAAACGAGCGAGGATTTCGCCGTTAGCGTCCGTCGCGCCAATTCTAGTCCCTATCAACGGCAATTAACCAGCACTTTAGCGGGAATTTGGGCGGGATTGTACAACGGTATCGAGGGGATTCCCCTAGCTTGGCGGCAAAATTTGCCGAAAGAGCCAGTTAAACAGCAATTAATGGATAAAGCTGGGGAAATCTATCGAATTTCCCTGGGTATATCTCCTCATCTTGTCCTATCTCCTCATACTGCCGTCGCTTACGGGGGAACAATCCAACCCCGTCCTAGCTTAAAATTGGTCTCTCAAGACAATACTTAGGGTTTGCGGCAAAAAGTTTTTCCTGGTGGCAGGGTGTGGGGTGTGGGGTTTTACCCATTTTCAGGTGGTCAATTACCTAATTTTCAGGGAAAAAGTACCTGAATTTTCCCCCCAATCACTCCAATCGCTGGCACTTTCAAGGTTTTTAGATTTATTCAGCATACCCTACTTAGTTTGAAAGATATTTTGTACCATTTTTTTATCCAAACCGGCGGCAATTTTATCTAATTCTGCTATTTCTCCACTGTCTAAACTCCATCCTAAAGCCCCTAAATTATCCTCAGCTTGCCGAATATTTTTAGCTCCGGGGATAGGAATTGTTCCCTTACAGATACACCAATTTAAGGAAACTTGGCTAATAGTTTTATTTTTAGCTTGGGCGATAACTTCTAGGCAACTAATCAGAGGAGAAATAGCGGGAATTAATTGACTAAAAAGGAAGCGACGTAATCCTGGGGGTAAGTTTTTATTATCTCGATATTTCCCCGTTAATAACCCCAAAGCTAAGGGACTATAGGCAATAATTTTAATACCCAATTGATCACATAGTTCCTTTAATCCTAAGTCAGTGAGGGGATAGGTAGAAAGGAGAGAATACTGTACCTGTAAACTGGTAATAGGAATGCCGCGACTGGCAAACTTTTGATAGGCAGACTTCAATCTTTTCGGTCCAAAATTGGATAAACCGACTCCTTTAACTAACCCCTTTTCCAGACAATCCCCCAATCCGTCTAATAATCCTCCCTCCTGCCATGGCGCATAATTGCCTGTTGACCAGTGCATTTGCACTAAATCCACCGGGCGACCCAATCTGGTTGCCGAAGCTTGACAAGCTTTCACCATGGCATGACGGGTTAAACGCCAAGGATAAGGGGCGAGTTTGGTGGCAATACGGATATGATCAGCGTTATAACCGCTATATTCCCCTGTAAAGCGTCCTAATAGCTTCTCACTCTGTCCGTTGAGTTTGCCTGTCCCGTAGGAGTCTCCCGTATCAAATAGGGTGACACCCCGCTCGACGCAGAGATTAAAAACCGCTTGTAACTGGCTATCCATACTCTCATCGTAACCCCAGAGAAGACGATTTCCCCAGGCCCAAGTACCGCAGCCCATAGGGGGAAGGGATAGAGTTTGATGTGTGACTGTCAAGGGATTCATGGGTCAGTTTCTCTGGGTTTTTTCTCAAGCTTTCAGCAAGATATTTTATACTAAATCTGGTTATTAAAGACTGATTATTTATTCCCCTTTTTGCATGAGTGCATGAGTAGAAAACGGGTTTCTCCGAGAAACCCGTTTTCTGTGCGGTATTACTACTAAATCGACTTGGGTTTTTGTTTAACAAATAATCCCCGGAACCAATAGTAAAAACTATCGATATAAGTAAAGATTACCGGCACAACCACCAAAGTTAATAGGGTGGAAGTGGTAAAACCACCAATAACGGCAATCGCCATCGGTGCGCGAATTTCACCATCTGCACCTAAAGCTAAAGCAATCGGTAACATCCCGGCAATTGTGGAAACGGAGGTCATAATAATTGGTCGTAAACGAGAGACTCCCGAATCAATCATCGCCTTAAATTGCGGTTTACCTTCCCGAAGGCCACTCAAGGCAAAATCTACTAACAGAATGGCATTTTTAGTGACTAATCCCATCAGTAAAACTATGCCAATTAAAGCGTATAAACCTAACTCTTTTTGGGTAATTAAAAGAGCGATTAAAGTACCACCAATCGATAAAGGAAGGGAAGTTAAAATCGCTAGGGGATAGAGGAAATTGTTATACAACAATACCAGAATTCCATAGATCGAAATAATTGCTAAACTTAACGCCCCCAAAAAACGAGCAAAGATATCGCGCATAATGCGAGCATCACCAAAGGGTTCTTCTGTCACCTCTGGGGGTAGGTTTTTTATGATTGGTAAAGCGCGAATTTGTGTCACCGCACTTCCCAAAGAAACTCCCTCTAAATTAGCTCCAATATTAACCTGACGTTGACGGTTAAAGCGTTGAATTTCCGCAGGTCCACTACCTAAGCTAATTGTCGCCACCGAGTTAAGCGGTACTAACGTACCATTACTGCTAGGAACGCGCAAATTTTGCAGAGTTTCTATCTCACTGCGTCCATCGTTGGCAATTTTCACCCGGATGGGAATTTGTCGGTCAGCAAGGTTAAATTTAGCTAAATTAAACTCATTATCGCCGATTAAAGCTAAAGATGCAGTACGGGCGATCACTCTGACCGAGACTCCCTGATCAGCAGCCCGGACAGGATCCGGTTGAATAATCAGTTCCGGTTTAACTAAACTTACCCCGGAACTTACCTCGACAAAACCGGGTAAAGCCCGCATTTCTCGCTCTAATTTTTGGGCAGTTTGGGTTAAAATATCGCCATTTTCACTTTTTAAGACAATAGCTACATCTTTAGTGCTTCCTGCTCCACCCTGCGCCCGAAAACTAACTCTTGCTCCCGGTATCTTCTGGAAATCCCGACGGGTTTGTTCCTCAAATTGCCGTTGAGTTAGCGATCGCTGTTCCTTAGGAACTAAATTAACATATATTAACCCCGTATTTACCCGTCCCGAATCTCCCGGAATAGCCAAAACATTAGCGACGGCGGGATTTTTTTGTAGTAAACTATTCACCTGATTAGCCACGGCAACAGTATCATTCAAAGTCGCACCGGGAGGCAATTCTAGGCTGATGGTACTTAATCCAGTATCCCCAGAACTAAATAACCCTTTTGGAATCAAGGGAACTAACTGTAAACTACCGATAAAAAAGGCCAAAGCCGCCAATAAAGTCAGGATTCGATGACGTAAAGCCCAAGTTAACAAACTTTTGTAGGGACGAAAACGGGGGCGCGAGGAGGGATTACTATCACCGGTTTTCAGCTTTTTCGGCTGTAAAATATAGGCACTTAACATCGGGGTGACGGTGACGGCGATCAAACTGGAAAATAGGGTAGAAACCGCCACAGTAACGCCGAAAGGTTGAAAGAATTGCCCCGGCACACCGCCCATAAAAGCTACTGGCAGGAATACCGCCATAATTGCCGCCGCACTGGCTAAAACGGCTAATCCAATCTCTTTTGAGGCATCAAAGGCCGCTTGCAGGGGTTTTTTACCCATAGCTAAATGTTGATCGATGTCCTCCACCATACACACCGCATCATCCACCAGATTACCCAAAGCTAAAGCTAACGCCAGTAGGGTCATGCCGTTAAGGGTATAATTTAGGGACTGCATCACCCAAAAAGTCGGGAAAATGGACAAAGGCAGGGCCAAACCCGTGATAATCGTGGCGCGCCAATTGCCTAAAAATAGACCCACCGTGATCACCGTCATCATACAACCAATCAGGAGATCGCTAAGAAGGCTTTCGTAACTAGCACGAATTGAGTCGGCACGGGTAAAAATTAATTGAAATTTAATATCTTCGGGCAGTTTTTTCTTTAAATTCTCGATTTCTTGGCGCACTGCTGTTTCTACCGTCACCAAGGTGCTGCCAGTCCCCCGTAGAATCGAAAAACCCACCACTGGCTGCCCATCTAAGAGGGCCATTTGTCGAGGATCACTGGAACTATCGCTAACTGTCCCTAAATTGCTTAAGGGGACGGTATCACCGTTAGGTAAAGAGATTTGATAATTTCTTAAATCTTCGATCGTTTCAGCGCTGCCGAGGGTGCGGACAGTTTGTTCACTGCCGGCGATTTCCGAGCGCCCTCCGGGTAAATTAATATTAAAACTACGAATTTGGTCATTAACCGCCGTAGCCGTGATACCGTAGGCGATCAGACGACCGGGATCTAAATCTACACGCACTTCTCGATCGACTCCCCCAACGCGATCGACTCGTGCTACCCCCGGCACTCCCGTTAAAGCGCGGCCGATTTGACGATCGACTAGATCACTTAATTCGGCGATCGATCTTTTCGGGGAGGAGATGGTATAGTTCATCACCGCACCCCCGGCAAATTCTAAACGTTGCACAATTGGATCATTAGCATCTTGGGGTAAATCCTGCCGAATTTGCGCTATGGCATTCCGCACATCATTGGTAGCGCGATCGCTGTTAGTGCCAAGGATAAAGTTAACGGTGGTGGTGCTGCTGCCTTCGTTAATGGTAGAAGTAATTTGATCGATATTACCCAAAGCAGCCACCGCATCCTCGACTTTTTTGGTGACTTGGGTTTCCAATTCCTCAGGACCGGCGCCGGGTTGATTAACGGTGATAATCACGGCCGGAATGTCAATATTAGGAGAGCGATCGATCCCTAATCCTAGAAAGGCAATGTATCCCATTAAGGCCATAACCAGGGAGATCAGGATCGTCGGAATGGGATTTTTGATAGACCAATTAGAAATATTAAAAGCCATAATTTCAGTTATCAGTTATCAGTTATCAGTTATCAGTTTTTGGTTTTTGGTTTTTGGTATTTTCTTGGCAGGTTTTTAGAATAGCCCAAAGCATTTTACCAATTTCCTCCGCATCATCATTGATACTTTGAAAGGCTCTTTCCTCTATGTAATTCGTGTCTTTCAATAGAGACAGCCAATACTTTGTTTCTAGACATTCCTTATAAGCTATTGACATTTTAGCTCGAAAATCAGCTTGAGAAATAGCTCCATTAGCCTCGGCAATGTTAGCCCCGATTGAAGTGCCACTCCTTAATAGCTGTTTTGACAAAACATATTCTTGTTTATTCTCACACAAATATTTATAGCCTTTAACAATCCTAATGGCAAATTTATAAGCTTTATCATAAACGTTACTCTCCATCCGTTTGCCCCGCTACCGATCACTGATTACTGATTACTGTTTACTGGTCACTGATTACTGATTACTGATCGCTGATTGCTGTAATTTTGTCGCCATCACCGAGATAGGCTGCCCCTTTGACCACAATGCGATCGCCAGCTTGTAAACCGGTGAGAATTTCCACGCGGTTATTGGGCATAATTTGACCTAATTGCACAGTTTTGGCGGTAACGGTGTTATCAGGTCCGACTAAATAAACTAGAGCTTGATTATCTTTTTGGGGTAAAACCGCGGTCATGGGGACGGTTAAACTATTGCTAGTATTCGTTACGATCGCACCGCGTAAAAACATCCCCGGTTTTAATCCTGTATTGTCGGTTAAATCGACTTTAACCGTTGCCTGACGGGATGCCTCATCGACGATGGGATTAATTTCGCGCACCTGTCCCGATAATTTTAAACTGGTATTAGCATCGGAAGTGATAGTAACGGGCGCTCCGACGCGGATTAAGGGCAATTGATTCTCAGGAACCCGCAATCTTAGCTCTAAACGGCCATTTTCGATGATTTTAAAGAGAGCATTTTGACCGTTGGTGGTATCCCCGATGCGGCCATTTCTTTCGGCAATTTTGCCACTGACCGGGGAAATCAGGCGCGTCTCGTTTAATTGGGCTTTAACAATGGCTAAACGGCTTTGAGCTTCCGCTAATTGGGCTGTAGCTTGGGCGATCACCTCGGGACGATTGCCAGCTTGCAATTGTGCCAGCTGCTGCTCTGCTTCTCCTAAACGGGATTGGGTCTGTTGTACGATCGCCGCTTTGTTTCTTTCTTCGTTGAGGACTTCATCGAGACGATCCCGGGCGATCGCTCCTTCCGCTTCTAAACTTTGGTTTCTCTGGACCCGTTTTTTAGCCAAATCCCAATCCGATCGAGCTTGACTAATTTCGGCTTTTATGCGTTGAATAGTTTGTTTAGCTCCAGCGATCTCCTCTTTACGGCTCCCCGCTTGCAATTCTGCCAAACGCGCTCGCGATTGGGCGACATTAGCCTGTGCTTGGGTTAATTGCGCTTGTAGGACGGTATCATCGAGACGAGCGAGAATTTGACCTTGGCTGACCCTATCCCCTTCATCGACAAAGATTTCTTTGATTTGTAGTCCTGTCGCTTGGGAAAGAATCGGGATTAATTCATCGGCTGCCACGCTTCCAGTCGCTTTCAGGGTGCGGGCCACGGCAGTGGATTCTACCCTAGTGGTGGTTACTGTTTGTGCTGGTGCCTCATTTTTTGCCGCTACGGGCTGAGTATTGGGGTTTTGGGCTGTTTGGGGTCGATTAGCGAAACGAGTCGCCCCTAGGGTCAATAAAACCCCTAATCCCACACCGATAAATAAACCCTTTCCTCCCGATAGCCAAGAGTTGGTTTTGGTCGGTTTTGGCGAGTATTCGGTTTTCTCTGGCTCAATTTCAGGATTAAATGCGATAATTTCGGGAACTAGCGAATTATCGGCTGAATGCTGGTTATTTTCTAGGGTATCTGGCCGCACGGTCTGCCCTCTCGGTAGATTCTGGATAAAATGTTAAGTTTTGTATCCATTTATAATCTAACGGAAAAAGGTCGCCTGTGGGGAAAGTGAGAAAGTCTCGTTACTCTCCAGCGATCGCCTAGGGATTGTTGCCCATAAAAAAAGCCCGGAATTCCACAGCAATCAAGGAACCACTCAAAAGAGTTATTAATGTCCAAATTTGGTTGCTTTGGGTTCCTTCCACCTTGATCAGTCGATTATCCATACTATCGACTTTCTCTGTTAAAGTTGCTAGTCCTATCTTCACATCGGTGACATCTTTCTGTAAGGTTTCTAGCTTTTGCTCGACATTTTTCTGTAAGGTTTCTAGCTTTTGCTCGAAACCTTTTTCGAGATTATCCAGCTTTTGCTCGAAACCTTTTTCGAGATTATCCAGCTTTTGCTCGAAACCTTTTTCGAGATTATCCAGCTTTTGATCCACATCTTTCTGGAAGGTATCTAGCTTTCGATCAACACTTTTAATACTATCTTTAATTTCCTTAAGGACAGATTCGAGGGAATAGGTAACGGTTTCTGCTGTCATTGCGGTTAACTCCTATCAGTAGAGAGATACAGCCTTTCTCGTCAAGGTGAAGCACAGACTAACCCTTGCTAATCAAGTATTTTAGATGCAAGAACGAACCTCATCTATCTGAGAAACGCTGTAATATAATTATCGATAAAAATCTCCTTGATTCTCCACTTCATTTTTCTTCGAGAAATCTCGCCTCATCTTCCAATTTATCGCTGATTTCTGGCAGTTTTAGCAATATTCCAGCGAATAACCAATAGTAAACAGAAACAGGCTCGACGGAGAGAGGATAATAGTAGGGATTATAGCTAATAAAAAGTATAAAAATCCAGATACAGAGACCCCAATGCTTTAAAGCAGCATTTTTTACTTTTAAATAGGCTTTAAAGGTGAGAATACAGAGAATTGTCACCAGTACCATAAAAGCGATAAAACCGACGATACCGATTTCGTAGATCAGTTTAGCGTAGTAGGTTTCAATTAGTCTTATTCCCTCTTCTCCCACTATATGACGAGCGCCACTGCTGGCTGTGCCCAAACCAAGACCAAAAAGCTGTGCATATTTGAAGACCCACTGCATTTGATCGACTACAAAGTCAATGGGAGACGAATATAACCAGCGACCGATAAAATTTAGCCCTCTTTCCCGAATAAAGGGAATTAACGTCACCGCGAGCAGGGAAAGCAACCCCAAGATTCCCAATTTTAATGGTAACTTTTGCTTATTTTTGCTGGTAGCAATAAAAAGAACCAAGTAAAACAAAGGTACTAGCAATAAAGGTAATCTTTGTCCAGAAACCAGAGTCGCAAGGAAGACTAAAACCATTGCCACCCAACCAGCGACGCGCCATCTTTTTTGTGGATCACTAAAACTGGCCGCGTAACTAATGACGCTACTAGATACTAAAAACCAACTCCATTGCCAAGGATCGGAAAATGTGCCGGGGAGACGAATTAAGCCTCGCTCGGGATTATACAACACCGAACCGCCGACAAAACACTGAGCTTTCAAGCTGGCTTTTTCGCTAATATCTGGATAAAATTGGCTGTCGGATTTCGGGGCAGTAACTTCCAGTTGATTGAGGAATTCATTATCGGGACAGATGCCTTGGACGAGTAAGAAGTATTGAATTAGAACTAAAACGCAACAGACTAGGATCATCACGATTAAAAGCCGATTAACCACGAATAAATCCCGTTTTTCCTTGATTAAATAGTAGCCACAGAGAACTAGGGGAATATAACCGAGGAGGGTTTTTAATCCCACAATTCCCACAGCAATTGCTCCTTGGGGCAGATTGACAAAAAGAAAAGTTATCAAGCTGATGGCAAGTAAAATTGAAGCCGTGAGGAGAAAAGGCTTGATTTGGGGGCTTAATTGCTTAAAAGTTTTGGTTTTAAGTAAAATTGCCGCTAAAGCTGGGAAATAAAAGGCATCCTTGGCGATTTTGTAGAGAGCATAGGATGGCTCTTCGCCAATGAAGTTGCCTTTTATCTGAAAAACTCTCGCCACAGCAAAAGTGACGGTACTACTCAGGGGAAGATAGATGATTAGGGCTAATAATCCCAGACGGGGATGGATAAAAGAAGCAACCATGGCGGGAACCGCCAAAATTCCTAACAAGGCGGCTTTTTTGTCAAGTAAAATCCCTAAAACTAGACTAATTATTATGGTAGAGATCGCTAGTATATTTAGTAAGAGATAGTTCCTCTCTTTCATATTGTGCAGCTTTGAACAGGTTTAGCAGAAAGTGTACCGGATTTTTGCTGAGATTCTCATTCTCAATGGCGGAGGTGGGGAGCTTTTCAGTCATCAGTTTACCGATAACTGAAAAGCTGATCACTGATTCAAGGCTGATGGCCGAGAGTTTCCTTTTGCTTCTTAGCTTTTGCTATACTTATGTAAAATTTTATTGATCTCGATCTTGACTCCGTGGCCGAAAATCCTTCTTTTCAAGACCTTTATCAAGCTGGCATCAGTGCCTTTGAGCGTGGACAATATCGTCTTAGTGTCCAGCAATTAAATGCGGCTTTAGCCTTAATTTCCTTAGGATCCCGAGAAGGAGGCGAGATTCAAATTTGGTTAATTTCTGCCCATCAGGGGTTAGGGGAGGGGGAGAAAGCCAGTGAAATCTGTAAGCAACTTATTACCCATCCTATCTATCAAATTCGCGAACAGGCCAAGCGTCTGCTTTATATTATCGAAGCTCCCCGTCTCAAACGCCCAGATGAGTGGATGACCAAGATTCCCGATTTAGAGAAACTTCCCGATAGCGCACCGCAATTTAAAAAGGGGACAAATAAACAGAAAAAAGAAGAACCCCCCGCACCCATGCAGTTAGAGCAGCATAAAAATACTGTTTTTAGCGGACTGGCGATCGCTATTATTCTGTTAATGCTCTGGTTTTTTGCTAAAAATGGCTAAATTACTTGACAATAAACTTCTAATATGCTAATGCAGTTAGCTATGGCTCCTAAATGGGCGATTTCATAACCGTGGGTGTTTTGGGTGGGAAAACCTAAGCAAGCGGCCTTAGCTATATGACCGAATTTCATGGCGATGGAGGCATCGCTACCAAAACCACTAATAATAGCTAATTGTAGGGGTATTCCCGCCTTTTCGGCCGCAATTCGTAATTCTTGATTTAATTGCTCATCATAGATACCGTAACCATCCTGAGACAATAACACAGGATTGCTGCCATCCTTAATCGGATATTCAGGAGCGAGGGGACAGATTTCTAGGGCAATTAAAGCATCTAAGCGGTTATTTGCCGTAAAAAACAAGGCCCCTAAGGCTCCTACCTCCTCCTTTGCTGAGGCAACCAGATATATATCCACTGCGGGGTTAATTACTCTGGCCGCTAATTCTAAAAGAATCGCCACGGAAGCTTTATTGTCGAGGGTATAACTGGCAATGTAGTCTTTTAGTCGAAAGGGTTGTTTTCGGTGTTTTCCCACCACGACTCGACTACCGACGCGCACCCCGCAAGCGTCTAATTCTTCCGGAGTCAATTTCGTCTCTATCCATGCGGATTCCCAGGTGACGGGTGTGTTTTCCTGCTGCACTTTTTGCGGGGATTGATGGGAAATATGACGGGAACCAAAGGAGAGAATTCCTGATCTGGTTTCTTGATCACCGATAATATCCACCACTCCCTCTCCGTAAATCCAAGGAAAAGCTCCCCCAAGTTGGCGAATTTGCAGAGTACCATCGGGATTAATTGCTTTGATAATAGCGCCAATTTCGTCTTTATGACCAGTAATAGCAATTTTTTTGGTCGAATCTCGTCCTCTAATTTTGCCGATGACATTTCCCGCTTGATCTTGCCATGTTTCTAATCCTAACTCTTGAAAGCGTTCTAGTAAAAAGCGATCGATTTCCGTTTCCATCCCACTAGGAGAATGATGGAGGACAAGAGTGGCAATAGTGTCAAAGAGGTGATCAAAATCCATATTTGTCTTGATTTGTGGGTCGCAAGAGAATTATTATCGAAACAGGAAATCGAGAAGGTTTTACGCGAACAATATTAATGATTAATCAGAGGTGCAGAATTAGCCAGAAAACCCGCAACTTTTAGAGACTCTACCACCGAATTGTCATCCTCTACCCAATAGTTTTGTCCTAAACGTACAAATTGACGCTGAGTTCCCGCACCAATGGTGGCAATAACGGGAACTTTTGCCTTTTGTTTGTCTCCCGATTGCAGAATACTTTTAAGAAGATTTTGACGATTTTGGTTGACGACATCTTGCATCGATAAATTAACCATCACCATTTTAATGGTTTCGATCGGTTCCGCATCTTCGATAATTAATTGTACCCGATCATCTCGGCGATCAACTTTTCCCCACACCATTAAAGTTGCTTCCTCCACTAATAATTTTTGCAGACGTTCGTAGCTATCGGAAAAAACCACCGCTTCCGACTGTCCCGAAGCATCTTCTAGGGTTAAAAAGGCCATGGGAGTCCCTTTTTTGGTCATAATTTTCTTAACGGCATTTAATAGGACAATGGCACTGACTTTTTTTCTGGTTTTGTGTTCTTCTAAGTCAGCTAAATTGATAGGAGATAGGACTTGAGCGGCTCTTTGTAAAGCTTTTAAAGGATGTTCGGAAACATAAAAACCCAAATGTTCTTTTTCCAGTTTTAACTTTTCCTGTAGGGAAAAATCTTCTACTGCGGTTGCACTGGGAGACTGTTCAAACTCGGATTCTTGTTTATTTTCTGTGTTACCTCCTAGCATATCAAAAATATTCATTTGACCACTTTCTTTCTCTTTGGTGCGTTTTTGCGCCCAAGCAACTACTAATTCTAAATCTTCAATTAATTGATGGCGATTCGGTTGAATTTTATCAAAAGCACCAGAATAAATTAGCGTTTCTAAAGCTCTTTTGTTGATCACTCGCAAATCAACACGCTCGCAAAAATCCCCTAAGGAAGTAAACTTTCCTCCCGCAGCTTCCCGGGCTTTTAAAATCGCCTCGATCGCATTTTCGCCCAGATTTCTAACTGCGGACAAACCAAAGAGAATTTTGCGCCCAATCGGGGTAAAATGTTTTTGCGATCGATTGATGTCGGGAGGTTCGACATCGATATTCATTTTCTGACAGTTTTCTCGATACTTTTCCACCTTATCCTGATTATCGCTACTAGCAGTTAGTAACGCTGTCATATATTCCACAGGATAATTAGCTTTTAAATAAGCAGTTTGATAGGTGACGTAAGCATAGGCAGTGGAGTGAGATTTATTAAAACAATTGGAGGCAATTAACCCGTTGCCCAGCAAAAAATTATGATCTTTCTCCACACCAATATCGTAAACTGGTTTCCTTCCCAGGGATTGACGACCGATAATTTTAACCATATTAGTAACTCAACTCTCCAGAGATTTTTGTAATGGTGCTAATGGAAATATGGCATTTCTTTGCCAAATCAGGCTGCTAAGGGCAAAAAAATGGCTCTCTTATTCTTTGTGACATAAGTTTAACTTATATAAGAGCCATCAATCTTTGTGTCCTTTGTGTCTTTGTGGTTCTTTCTACTAGCTCGCCAGCAGGACTGTATCTTAGAATACATTTTACCCACCAAACCTAAGAGAGCCAAAAAATTACCATATACATCATATATATTGATACCTAAAGTGTATATTCTACCTACCATAGGTTACGATCAATGTTAACCGAGGAGAAAAAAACAAGAAGAACTAGACTTCTTGAATGAGGTTAGCTGTGGCCCTTTGCCACAAGGTTTAAGACACCTATAAACAGCTTTTACTAATTTCTTTGCTAGTCCTACTAAATTTGGTTAAAGGGTAGCAACCCAAAGCGGGAAAAAATGCAGCAGTTGAGATAGCAAAGAAACCTTGCCCCTGAGGGTAAGAGACTATATCGTACCTTGACGAGAGGTCAGCACTGGGTAGTTCACGGATTGTGTTATAATTATTGCCAAGCCGTCAAGGGATTTGAAAAGGAGTAACACCATGAGTCTATCTTCAGAAGCCTATCGCCAAGCCCTCGTGCGGGATGGAGAACGGCGCTATCGCGAATGGCACCAAAATTATCACAACTACTGCCGTCAATCAACGGCGGAATACCAAGCTCGTTGGGACCAACAACGTCCAACAAAGCCTTGGATTTCCTCGGAAGCCTACCGCCAATTTTTAGTCAAAGATGGGGAGCGGCGTTTTGCGGAATGGCATGGCCAGTTTTTAGACTATCAAAGACAATTTCTGGCCAGTCAATCCACCTAAACCAACGTCAACCAATCCGCATTACAGCAATCTCTGAAAATAGTGGCTACAGTCCACAAAGAAATAGCTAATACCAATTTTCAATAGTCGTGACTAACATCTGAAAGTGCAATTCCTTTCTCCGAGAGGGATTGCGCTTTGAAGTGATCAACTAAGTCTGTCATTACTTTTGAAAAATGATATAAAGATGAATAAGTCCAGAATGCAAGACTTATCACGAATGCAGCCAAGAATTCAAGATCAGAAGGAATAAGAATCCTGTCAACAAATGCTGATGGGCAGTCAGGAGTTTAAGCTTGTGGAGAGACTGTAAGACTCTTTGGGACTCTCTCAAAAAGCAGGTTTCTGTGAAGCAAGAATTTCCCATCACACATCTTCGCATTGTGATGGCTAGATTGTCAAGTCTGTCCACCCCTCAGCCCCGCAAATAACACCTAAGATAGCGAACGTTAAAACTAAAATTTCAATACATTTGTGCCTTAAGCACCTAAAAGCCTTGCAAAGCAAGGCTTTTACTATTAGTTGATTCGTTCTATGTAAGTTCTTGGCTAGAGCCAGCGATCACTTAATAATGAAAGCATAGGTGGGCTTTTTCTGAGAATTGATTACATTTCTTAACCCCAAAAATGAGAATTGACTACATTTCTTAACTAAAGAATCGTACATTTCTTAACCAAAAACTTGAGATTAGATATTGACAACGACAAAATAAGGGTGTTATCTTTAAAAGTGCGGAAGTGATGAAGGCAGAAAAACTAAATGGATTTCTGAATCCTCCATGACTTCAGCACTGTACACCTTCTATGAAAACAACAAAAAGGTCTATTACCATGGCAGTTGAAAAAACTAACTCTTCCTCTAGCTTGGCTGAAGTTATCGATCGTATTCTTGACAAAGGTATCGTTATTGATGCTTGGGCTCGCGTATCTCTCGTCGGAATCGAATTATTAGCGATTGAAGCTCGTGTAGTTATCGCTTCGGTTGAAACCTACCTCAAATATGCTGAAGCCGTTGGTCTGACTCAATCTGCAGCGGTTCCTGCTTAAGGATTGATCACAGATTCTCCCATCGGCTGAGTTAAAACCCTACCGGGTTTTCCAGACTCTCGGCTTTTCTTTAATCCCTGTTGAGTTTAGTTACCCCTGTCTTGGGGCGCAATAGTCTATAATTGATAGGGTTGACACGGCAACGGATAGCGAAGACAAAGCTAGACGCAGACAAATTATTTTTGTAACCGTGATTTTGTCCCTTGTAGCTAGGTTTACCCCCAATCACCAGAGTGTAAGGCTCACTATTTTTTGGAATAGAAAGCAATTCTTTGGGTAGGAAGCCGCGCCCCTTGGTCTGGGGTAGCTCGCCATCTCAACTTTTGGATCAGCGCTGTACACTCTCTATAAAACTAACAAAAAGGTCTATTACCATGGCAGTTGAAAAAACTAACTCTTCCTCCAGCTTGGCTGAAGTTATCGACCGTATTCTTGACAAAGGTATCGTTATTGATGCTTGGGCTCGCGTCTCTCTCGTGGGAATCGAATTATTAGCGATTGAAGCTCGTGTAGTTATCGCTTCGGTTGAAACCTACCTCAAATATGCTGAAGCCGTTGGTCTGACTCAATCTGCAGCGGTTCCTGCTTAAGAATTGATCCCAGATTCTCCCATCGGCTGAGTTAAAACCCTACCAGGTTTTCCAGATCTTCGGCTTTTCTTTAATCCCTATTGAGTCTAGTTACCCCTCTCTTGGGGCGCAATGGTCTATGATTGACAAGGTTGGCACGGCAACGGATAGCAAAAACAAAGCTAGACCCATACAAGTTATTTTTGTAACCGTGATTTTGACCTTTGTAGCTAGGTTTACCGTCTATCGCCAGAATGTAAGGCTGACTATTTTTCTGAGTAGAAAGCCATTTTGGGGGTGGGAGGTTGCGCCCCTCAGTCTGGGGTAGTCCCCTACCTCAACTTTGGGATGATAAGAAAAGTCGAAATCTGCTGTCTCTCCCCCCAGTCTCCGTGAAGGTTTTTCTAACGGGTGATTGGGTCAAATCCATTCCATAGTATTTAGTAATTGAGGACAACCCCATGCCTGCTCTCATGGAACAGTTCCGCCAGGATCGTTTATCGATTGCTGAAGAAGTAGCTAAACTCTCGCGAGAAGTACAATCTTTTCTGTTGGATGTCAAAACTGAAAGACAAAAACAAGCGCAAGAACAGGCAACTGCTTTGCGCCAATCTTTCCAAAAAGTTCAACAGGAAAGCCACTTGTTCTTAACAGCTACCCAAAAACAGCGTTTAGCTCAAGCGGAAAAGCAAAAAGAGGATTTACGTCAATTTCAAGAACAACGTTTAGCTGAAGCGAAACGGCTAGACGACGACTTACGTCAACAACGTCTAGATCGAGCCAAACAGCTAAAGGACGATTTAAGTCAATTCCAAGAACAACGTTTAGCAGCAGCAAAACAGCTGGAGAACGACTTACGTCAACAGCATCTAGATCGAGCTAAACAGCTGAAAGAGGATTTAAGTCAATTCCAAGAACAGCGTTTAGCGGCAGCGAAACAGCTAGAGGACGACTTACGCCAACTTCATCTAGATCGAGCTAAACAGGTGAAGGATGATTTAAGTCAATTTCAAGAAAGACGTTTAGCTGAAGCGAAACAGCTAAAAGACGAATTGCGTCAATTTCGTCAAGATTTGTCTATCTACGTTTTTGGCAAATAAATCTCTAGGTTAATTCCAACCCACTTAACCCTAGGGCTAGAGTAAAAAACCTCTAGTCCCTTTTCCTGGCTAAACTAGAAGACTATCTGAGAATACAACAATAAGCTTTTGGTTTTCAACCTACTATGCTAGTCCTGCTTTTCTAAGTTTCTAGACTCAACCTAGAAGTGCTGGGTTCCTATTTAGTCCGCTCTAGGTCTCTGGTAAATTAAGAAGTATATAAAACTTCACTTAGTTTATAGTTAATGTTGTCATTAGTAGTATTTTATAGCAGTTTTCATCAGAATGAGGCATGGGCAAGAGGCTTAAACCCTTTGTTGGCAAAACTTGTCGATACCTCAGTAACGTGAAAAGCGCTATATTGACAAAGATTGACAAAGGAGGTAAGTGAAAAGGACTGCATCTGCTTGGAGATTGTTATTGTTTAAGTCTTGAAAAGTAATCTAGACAATAATTTTCGACCCTTAGACCCTTGACTAATGAATATCCTAAAAATACCTTCATAATCAAGGTTCTAGATCTAATTGATGACAGTTCCTAATTTTTTGTGATATTATTATGAGGTAAGCCTTAAAAGCTAAAGACGATTAAACTTGCCGTAAAATTCGGGTAACACGAGCGTCCTTGCCTACTCGGTTATTAAAGGGAAACCTGAACCAGCAGTTGTTAGCTCGAGAATATCCGTCCGCTTCAGGCGGGGATTATCAATGGTATTTACTAGATTTCGACTATGACATTTACTGAAACTCAAACAAGAAGAGCCGTCCTCTCCCTTCGCCCCGGTCAATTTGTTGTTACGCCTTCGATTGATCAAGTTGCCACTCGCGCCTTACGTTATCTAAACGCTGGTTTTTCCATCCATCTATGTGGTCCGGCAGGAACGGGAAAAACCACCTTGGCAATGCACCTGGCCAATTGTTTAGCCAGACCTGTGATGCTAATCTTTGGCGATGATGACTTTACCAGTTCCGATTTAATTGGTAGCCAGTCTGGCTACACCCATAAAAAACTGATGGATAACTATATCCACAGCGTTCTCAAGGTTGAAGACGAGCTAAAACACAATTGGGTGGATTCTCGGTTAACGATGGCCTGTCGAGAGGGGTTTACCCTAGTTTATGATGAGTTCAATCGTTCTCGACCTGAGGTCAACAACGTTTTACTCTCTGCCTTGGAAGAAAAAATTCTCACCCTGCCGCCCACTAGCCATCAACCCGATTACCTACAAGTCAATTCTCAGTTTCGGGCAATTTTCACCTCCAACCCAGAAGAATACTGTGGGGTTCATGCCACCCAAGATGCTTTAATGGATCGGTTGGTAACTATCAATATGCCTGAACCAGATCAACTGACTCAGACTGAAATTCTTGCCCAAAAAACGGGGATTGGTCGAGAAGATGCTTTATTTATTGTCAACCTCGTCAAAACCTTCCGGGTGAAAACTGGGACTGAAAAAACGTCGGGTTTGCGCTCTTGTTTAATGATTGCTAAAGTCTGCGCCTCTCACGATATTGCGGCTGATTCCTCTGACTCGGACTTCCGTGATATCTGCGCCGATGTTCTTTTGTCCCGCACCAATTTATCTGTTGATAAGTCAAGAGCGATTTTATGGGAAATCCTCGAGGACAATCCGTTAGAATCCTTATCCTTTGTAGAGGAAGAGGAGCCTTCCGATGCCCAAGCGTCAACTTCTGAGCCTTCGACAGGAAATCAATCGTTAAAAGCCATTCAATCTTTACTGCGAGGCAACTTGCCCCAGCGAAAAGACTAATTTTATACTCTTATTGAGTGAAACCAACCGTGACTTCTTCCACTTTTACTGGCTCGCTCAAAACCCAATCAAACAGCGCCCTGAAAACAGCAACTCAAGGTTCGAGTTTGGCGGATATCCTTGAACGAGTTTTAGATAAAGGAATTGTGATTGCTGGCGATATTTCCGTTTCGATCGCCTCCACTGAACTGATAAATATCCGCATTCGTTTGTTAATTGCCTCTGTTGATAAAGCAAGGGAAATGGGAATCAACTGGTGGGAAGGTGATCCCTACCTCCATAGCCAATCCCAAGCTTTACTAGCAGAAAATCGGGAACTTTCGCTCCGACTCCAAACCCTGGAAACTGAGCTTGAAACCCTAAAATCCTTAAGCCAATTGAGTGCAATAGAGAGCCATGATACCAGTCCGAACGATGAAGCACATTCCTCAGATGCGTGAAATTCCTCACCTGAATCCTCAACGGTTAGGAAATTTACACGAGTTGACGATTGCCCCTCTTGATCAAGCAAGGGAAACGGCGATTAACAGCTTGCAAGGTTATCCCCACCTCCCTAGCCAATGCCAAGCTTTATTAACAGAAAACCTGGAACTTTCACGCCGACTTCAAGCCTTAAAATCCTTAGCCAAATTGAGTGCGATGGAGAGCCGTGATACCAGTCCGAACGAGCAGGCACATTCCTTATATACATTGAAATTCCTCAATTGAATCCTCAAACGGTAAAGAAGTTTACCGAAAAATTGGGTTGAAAGCCTCGCCCTTTTAGGGCGGCTTTATGTGATGTATGATATTAAGAATAGGGGGTCGGGTAAGCAACCGCTTAAAAAACCCAGTCATCAACCGATGAACGCACCTTGAAAACTAGAGTTATGGGGTTCTCTAGGGGAATGCTCCTATAGGTAAAAGCTCTACGCTTCAAGTACCAGAGAAACCAAGTATTTTAGAGGTTTTGAACTGTATCGTCGGGTCCCCCGAAAACAGGCTTCTGTAAGGTCGCGAAAGTCTGAGGAGAGAACCACCTCTGGGTTGGATTTCGCTAGGAATCTAATTCAAGTGGACTCGTTGAGCCAGAAATTCTCAGCAGTGATGCTAGAAGAATCCACGTCCGTTTACGGTGTGGGGTATGTCAAATCATTATTTTCCCTCAGATAAAATTTCTTGGCCAAGCTCCCCACTAGAGACTCACCATCAAAAACTGCTCATTTACCAATTCCAACCATGACACTTGCTTGCACACCTTACGATTCTGATAATCAAGCCTTGCTGACCCGTCCAGAAAGTAATAGCCAAGCTGGTTTAGCCCCTTTACTGTTAACTGTCGTGGAACTGGTACGCCAATTGCTCGAAGCCCAAATCATTCGCCGGATGGAAAAAGGGGTTCTCAGTGAGTCTGATTTAGATAGAGCCGCAGAAAGTATCCAAAAATTGCAAGAACAAATTCTCTATTTGTGTGAAATTTTTGAGGTTGAGCCAGAAGATTTAAATGTCCACCTAGGAGAGTTTGGCACTCTTTTACCGGAAGCAGGGAGTTATTACCCGGGAGAGGAGGGTATTAAGCCTTCTGTGTTAGAATTAGTGGATCGACTCCTCAATACAGGAGTTGTTGTGGAAGGAAATGTTGATCTGGGTTTAGCTCAACTAGATCTAATTCATCTAAAGCTTCGTTTGGTTTTAACTTCTCAGCCGCTTTAATTTGGGAGAATACTGATGACAGTGGGTCTTTATTTATATGGAATATTTCCCGAACCAGTTCCTGACGGACTCGTTTTGCAAGGGATTGATAATGAGCCAGTTCACAGTCAGATGATTGATGGTTTTAGTTTTCTCTACTCCGCTGCTCATAAAGAGAAGTATTTGGCATCCCGTCGCTATTTAATTTGCCATGAAAAAGTATTAGAAACTGTCATGGAAGCAGGGTTTACAACGTTGTTGCCCCTGCGGTTTGGCTTAGTTATCAAAACCTGGGAATCCGTCACCGAACAACTAATTACTCCCTATAAAACCCAACTGAAAGAATTATTTGCTAAACTGTCAGGACAACGAGAGGTTAGCATTAAGATTTTTTGGGATAATAAGTGGGAATTACAAGCGGCTTTGGAGTCTAATCCTAAGTTAAAACAAGAACGGGATGCGATGATGGGGAAAAACTTAAATATGGAAGAAATTATCCATATAGGTCAACTCATTGAAGCCACTGTATTGCAACGGAAACAAGACATTATTCAAGTCTTTAGAGAGCAATTAAATCATCGGGCCCAAGAGGTGATTGAAAGCGATCCGATGACGGATGACATGATTTACAATGCTGCTTATTTAATTCCTTGGGAGCAAGAGCCAGAATTTAGCCAAAACGTTGAAGCGATCGATCAACAGTTTGGTGATCGCCTAAGGATTCGCTATAACAATTTAACTGCACCCTATACCTTTGCCCAACTTATCTAAGGAGAGTATCAGTTATGTTTCTCGATCTTTTACTTCTTCCTATTACCGGTCCTATTGGGGGTCTGATCTGGATTGGGGAGAAAATTCAAGAGCGTGCAGATATAGAATATGATGAGGCGGAAAATTTGCACAAATTGTTATTATCCTTACAACTATCTTACGATATGGGCAACATTTCTGAGGAGGAGTTTGAAATTCAGGAAGAAGAACTTTTATTAAAAATTCAAGCCTTAGAAGAAGAAGAAGAGGCAGAAAACGAATCTGAATCTTCTCTCTAAACTTGTAATCTTTCCCACCACATAGATCATGAACAAAATCACAAATTGTAAGCTTAGTAAGGGCGGATTTGACAAGCTGGAGAACTCGTTGAAGCTTGGTCAGAACTAGCCCTTGGTTAAGCCTTAATATTCTAGGTAAAAAGTTTGGAAATTACTGGAATTATTAGAGGAGTGAGCAACAGTTTTGGGGGAATCAGGTTTTTTAGCTACACTAGGAGGATTGACTGTACGCAAATTTTGAATACTTTGTTCTGTGATCTCAATTTGATCTGTCACAGACGTGAGACGACTTTTTAACTGCTCAATCTGCCGCTCCATCATTTCTAATTTTTCTTGGATACGTTGTTTTTCAGTAATTAACTTGTAAAGCTCAAGTTGGTGATCTGCTTCAGATTGTTTCCGAGGCATAGTGCTAATTTTAGATCTAATTGGTCTGGGTGGACGAGTGGTTGTCATAAAAATCCCTGAATAACTTAGAATATTCTAGCATATCAACGCCCCAATATAAAAATTCGTAAAAAATCGTCAATTTTCTTTCGGTCAACCTTATGAAATTGTACAATCTATATACTTACGCTTTTTTGAAAACCCCCATAGAAAGCCTAACATTACCCGTTGGAATGGCTAACCCGTTGTTACTGATAACTGGTGGAGAGCTCTCGGCCGTAGTCGAGCCCGAAGTTTGTTTAGACACTTTACAAAATGATGATGAACGCTTGATTCAATCGGTTTTATGCCATGATCGAGTCATCTGTGAATTATTTCGACAAACCACTATTTTACCCTTACGTTTTGGCACATCTTTTTTAGAGGCAGAAAATTTACTGACTCATCTTTGTTCTCATGGCCAAGAATATCAAGAAAAAATTGAAGAACTTGAGGGAAAAGGAGAATATCTTTTAAAATGTATTCCCCGTAAGCCAGAGGAGCCTGTACTCTTTTCTGAAAGCAAGGGCAGACAATATTTTTTAGCCAAAAAACAGCTTTATGAAGCCCAACAAGATTTTTATACTTTGCAAGGTTCAGAATGGCAAAATTTCGTGCATTTAGTGACCCAAAGCTATCCGTCAACGAGAATTATTACTGCTCCAGGGACAGAATCACGAATTTATCTTTTAGTTGATTTTCAAGAAGAACCTTTACTAATCGAGCAAGTCTTGCATTGGCAGAAAGCCTGCCCCCGTTGGGAATTACAATTAGGACAAGTTTCTCCCCCCTATCACTTTACTTAACTTGATTTCTCTATGGCTAACTTTAACTTGGTAAATAACTCTCTAAGTCGTTATGACACTCGACATTTAGTTATGTTTAGTGGCAAAGGAGGAGTGGGAAAAACCACCCTTTCCTGTGGATTTGCTCGCCGTTGGGCTAAATTATTTCCCGAGGAACAAATCCTGTTAATCTCAACCGATCCTGCTCATTCTTTAGGGGATGTATTGCAAACAGAAGTTAGCGATCAAGCATTATCTGTAAAAGACTTACCTAACTTAAAAGTTAGGGCATTAGATGCGGAAAAATTGCTCTTAGAATTTAAAGAAAAATACGGAAAATTTTTAGAACTTTTAGTAGAACGGGGCAGTTTTGTTGAAGGAGAAGATTTAACTCCTGTTTGGGATTTAGACTGGCCAGGTTTAGATGAAATCATGGGTCTATTAGAAATTCAGCGATTACTTATTGACAATGTTGTAGATCGAATTGTTGTTGATATGGCTCCCTCTGGTCATACCTTGAATTTATTGGGAATTAAAGACTTTTTAGAGATTATTTTAAATTCTTTAGAGTTGTTTCAAGAAAAACATCGTGTTATTTCGCAAACTTTTTCAAAAACCTACAATGCCGATGATGTGGATGACTTTTTAGTCAAAACACAAGCAGAATTAACCGAAGGCAAACGAATCCTACAAGATCGGGATTTTACCGTTTGTTTAATTGTGGCAATTGCCGAACCGATGAGTTTATTAGAAACCGAACGATTACTCAATAGTTTGCATCACTTAAATATTCCCTGCGGCAGCTTATTTATTAATCGAATTCTAACGGATCCTAATCAAAATTTAGATCGCTATAGTGAGCAACAGCAACTCCTGGATAAATTCCTAAAAATTCCAGGTCAAGAGACAATTTTCACCCTGCCCCAACAATCAAAAGAACCCCTAGGAGGTGAAGCATTAGATCAGATCATGAGTCAAATTAAAATTATCGAAAAAGTAGAATTTATGGCCCCGCCTCCTATTCAATGGCCGCAAAAAATTCTGCCGAGTTTTAGTGATTTTATTGACGACAAACGCCAACTCATTATCATTGGTGGCAAGGGGGGGGTGGGAAAAACCACCGTTGCCGCGGCCATTGGTTGGGCGTTAGCGAATCGTCATCCCGAGCAAAAAATTAGAATTATTTCTATTGATCCAGCGCATTCTTTGGGAGATGCCTTTGGGACAAAGTTAGGACATCAATCCACGCAATTAACTGATAATTTAAGTGGTCAAGAAGTTGATGCTAATATCGTTTTAGAAAAATTTCGGGATGATTATTTATGGGAACTAGCAGAAATGATTAGTGGTGAAGGTAAGGAAGAAGGGAACATCAAACTAGCTTATACTCCAGAAGCTTGGCGACAAATTGTCGCTCAATCTCTGCCAGGAATTGATGAAATGTTGTCCCTAGTAAAAGTAATGGAGTTATTAGACCAGAAACAACAAGATTTGATTATTTTAGATACGGCTCCTACCGGTCATCTCCTGCGATTTTTAGAAATGCCAACGGCTTTAGGAGATTGGTTAAGTTGGATTTTTAAGCTTTGGATGAAGTATCAAGATGTCTTAGGGCGTGTAGATTTAATGGGACGATTGCGAATCTTAAGACAACAGGTGATGTCTGCCCAGAAAAAACTCAAAGACCCCCAACATACAGAATTTATTGGAGTTTTGCAAGCCCAAGATGCCATCGTTGCCGAACAACTGCGATTGACAGCATCTTTGAAAAAAATGGGAGTCTATCAACGTTACGTCGTGCAGAATCGTTATCATGCTAATGAGGAAATTGATCGGGATTTATTCCCAGATCAAACTTTGATTCGCTTACCCAGTTTACCCCGGTCAGTAGAACCTCTAGCCCGGGTAAAAAGCGCGGCAGATCTGTTATTTTAAAGGTAATTAGTCTGCTCAAGTCGGACTTCTTCACCCCATCTATCACCCAGTCCCCATCTTTCACTTGACTCAGGAGAAATTTTATGGCAGAATTATTCAAAGGCTTCGAGCAATTAGTCGAACTGGCTAAAATCTTGGAAGAGAAACTCGAAAAAGGGGAAATTAAAACCGAAATGCAATTTAATTCCCGTCCCTTGAGTAATATTCCCCGTTCTGGCGGTATTCCCCGTTCAGGGGGAGTTTCTCGCCCGAGCAATTCTGGCGGGGATGATTTTGAGGTCAATCGCAATCGGTCATCTCCCACTGATTCAGGGGTTGAAGACACTGTGACACCGCCCGAAGGACCGACCACGGCTTCCCTGAAAGACGTTGGTGGCTTGACGGAAGTGATTAAAGAACTCAAGGAACTAATTGCCATTCCCCTGAAACGCCCCGACTTGTTGGCCAAGTTAGGACTTGAACCCACTCGCGGCGTTCTCTTAGTCGGACCCCCTGGAACTGGTAAAACCCTGACTGCCCGTGCTTTGGCCGAAGAACTCGGTGTTAACTATATTGCCTTAGTCGGACCAGAGGTGATCAGCAAATATTATGGGGAAGCCGAGCAAAAACTGCGGGGAATTTTTGAGAAAGCCGGTAAGAATGCGCCTTGTATCGTTTTTATTGACGAAATTGATAGCATGGCACCCGACCGTAGTAAAGTTGAAGGGGAAGTAGAAAAAAGACTGGTGGCCCAATTGCTGGGTTTAATGGATGGCTTTGCCCAAAGTCAAGGGGTGATTGTTCTAGCGGCGACAAACCGTCCCGACCATCTTGACCCTGCCCTCCGTCGCCCTGGACGGTTTGACCGAGAGGTCCTCTTTCGGGTGCCTGACCGCAAGGGCCGTTTAGAAATCCTCCAAATTCTCACCCGTTCCATGCCCCTAGATGAATCAGTTTCCTTAGATTTGATTGCCGATAATGCGGTGGGATTTGTCGGGTCAGATTTAAAAGCCGTTTGCCAGAAAGCGGCCTATAGTGCTTTGCGGCGCCAGGTTCCTACAATTGACTCGCGAATTCCAGAAACAATGACGGTGGTCCAAGCCGACTTTTTGCAAGCCCTGAAAGAGGTTAAACCGGCGGTGTTGCGGTCTGTGGAAGTGGAGTCTCCCCATGTGGACTGGGACAATATTGGCGGACTTGAACAGATTAAACAAACCCTACAGGAGTCCGTGGAAGGGGCATTACTCCATCCGCAATTATATACGCAAACCAAAGCCCAAGCTCCCAAAGGTATTTTACTTTGGGGTCCCCCCGGAACGGGAAAAACCTTATTGGCCAAAGCGGTTGCATCTCAGGCGCGAGCTAATTTTATTAGTATTAATGGACCTGAACTTTTGAGTAAATGGGTGGGTGCGAGTGAACAAGCGGTGCGTGAGTTGTTTGCCAAAGCTCGTCAGGCAGCACCTTGTGTGGTTTTTATTGATGAAATTGATACTTTAGCACCGGCAAGAGGTCGTTATAGTGGGGATTCAGGAGTGAGTGACCGGGTTGTGGGACAAATCCTCACGGAGTTAGATGGGTTGCAAACGGGGGCAACGATTTTAGTGATTGGAGCCACTAATCGCCCAGATGCGTTAGATCCTGCCCTATTGCGAGCGGGACGTTTGGATTTACAGTTAAAAGTTGATTTACCGAATGCCTCTAGTCGTTTAGCAATTCTCGGTGTCCATAATGATGAACGTCCTTTAGAGGATGTGGATTTAGGCTATTGGGCCGAGGCAACCGAAGGCTGGAATGGCGCAGATTTAGCGTTATTATGTAACCAAGCGGCACTGATGGCAATTCGTCGTTATCGCCATCAGGGAATGACTGACCCGGCTGAGATTCGCATTACAACGGCTGATTTTAATCATGCTTACCAACTGTTGGTTGAACAGCGTGCCAATTGATTTTTTTTTCCCCCCTACTTAAATAAAGTAAGGGGGGAGAATCTCAACTCAGGAAAACCATCCTAAAAAGGAAAATTTGCCAAAATCTCTGCGATCAAATGAGCCACCACCCATATTGGTATAAGTTTAGTTTATGCCGCTATCGGTGGATTTAAAGGGCCAGCTTCTGTCATCCTTGCTTTCTGTTGCTTCAAATCGGCTAGTTGTTTTAGTAATTGTTCTCTGACTTCATAGCGATAGGCAAAAAAATGCTCACCTATCCCTAGAGTTGCTAGATACTCTTCTAGCAGACGGGGTTTGACCCAGGCAATCACCGCCAGTTGCCACCAGAAACGGAACCGCGTCGGTCGGACAATCCCCTGTCGCCAGAGCAGGGAACGGAACAATTGCCACTGTTGCCAATCTAATTTACGGTTCGATTTGCCGCGCCATCCCCCCATGATCATGAAATGGTTGAAGGTTCGTTTCAGGTAGTTAACAGGATCGTAGATTTCCCAGAAAGCATCGATGTATTCTTCGGTAATCTCTTCCACCGGGCGAGTTGGCTCAAAGTTCATCATCGCTCCCTGATGGAAAGTACCCATGCCATCCACCAGACGACCTTCCTGTTGCAGGCGATTCCACAGGGCGGTATTTTGCAGGGCCTGGAGCAGGCTAAACTGCCCCTGGGGAATACTCGCCTCCATAATAAAATCTTTGATCCGCTGCCCCGCGCCTGGTTTCTCATTGTCAAAACCGATAATGAAGCCAGACATAATCTGCAGCCCCATGCGGGTAATTTTGTGACAGGATTCAATCAGGGATTGGCGGGTGTTTTGAACCTTGTTAATGCCCATTAAGCTATCGGTATCTGGTGTCTCAATCCCCATAAACACCAGCATAAAACCGGCCTTGACCATTAACTCGATCAGTTCGCTGTCTTCGGCCAGATTAAGGGAAGCTTCCGTAATCAGTTTAAAGGGATACTGGTGTTCTTCCATCCAGGGGATCAACTGCCGCAGAAACACCTTGGCATTCCGCTTATTGCCAATGAAGTTGTCATCGACAACAAAAATGTAGCGCCTCCAGCCCAGTTGATATAACGTCTCCAACTCAGCCAACATTTGTTCTGGGGTTTTGGTGCGCGGTTTGCGGCCATAGAGGTTGATGATGTCACAAAATTCGCATTGAAAGGGGCAACCGCGAGAAAACTGCACAGTAATCGCCAGATAGGCATCCAGATCTAGCAGATCATAGCGGGCGATCGGTGTCATGGTTACATCGGGTTTCTCACTGGCTCTAAAGACACCACTCGGTTCACCCCGCTCCAGGGCCGCCAAGAACAGAGGGATTGTCAGTTCTCCTTCATCCAGAATCAGGTAATCTGCCCCAGCTTTTTGGGCAACTTCTGGATAGGAGGTGGGGTAAGGCCCGCCTACAGCCACTTTTTTACCCAACTGCAACCCTTTGGCAATCAATTCTTGAAAGTCTTTTTTCTGAATGATCATGGCGGAGATGATTACCAAATCGCACCACTCCCAATCGGAAGCCGTTTCCAATCGGACATTGCGATCAACAAACCGGATTTCCCAATCGGATGGCAATAGGGCCGCCACCGTAATTAAACCCAGGGGCGGATTGGTTGATCTTAAACCGGCTAGATCTAAAGTCTCTTGATAGGACCAAAAGGAGTTGGGCATCAGCGGCCATAGTAATAGGGCTTTCATTCAGGTGTCTCCAATGAAGAAGCTAGATGCTTTACATACTAGCCACAAAGCCCAAGTCGATCAAGACTTTTTTTTTACTCATAAATTAGTTCTAAATAAATTGTGAAAAAATAGCTATTTTTTGGAGATTAGCACAATTGAATGCACGATGCTTGCTAAAAACTCGTTTTTTCCCATTTTTATCAACGCGCTCTGGGGGCTGTGTGCCTCTTTTGGGTATTTTTGGTTAGGTTCCCTAAAAAATGCTGATTCTGAAAAACCCTCTTAAAATTCGCAAGCTCCGAATAGTAAGGGTTTTGTTTCAGTCACTAGGAAGTCTATTTGATCGGTAAAACACCAGTTACTACACATCTCGACAATGACTATTTCTGGTCAGATAAACATAAGCGTAATTACACTATTTTATACCGAACCATCATGACTTAACTACCAGAAAACATAGTTTATATCTCTTTAATTTTCGACAATAAATAAATTAAATAACCAGTAATTATAGTCATATTTATGACCAAGATCAATTATACTCAGCTAGTTGATCCGATTAATTCTCCTCACTTAGGAGAGGGACAATCTCGCAGATAGACAGTCAATCATCCTGGGGTGTGATTGTCCGGTTTTAACTAATTGCGGTAAAATTAACCTAAATTCTCTATCGGCAAATTCGATGACTTCCTTCACTACTTCCCTGGCTCTTTTAAGTCAATTTAAATTGGGAGATTTAAACCTAGAAAATCGTCTTGTGCTTGCTCCCATGACGCGCGCGCGAGCCGGAGAAAAACGTCTTGCTAATGAGATAATGGCCGAGTATTACCGGCAAAGGGCCAGCGCGGGATTAATGATTACAGAAGCGACGGTAATTTCTCCCCAAGCTAACGGTTGGCAAAATACCCCCGGTATCTACACCGATGAACAAGCGCAAGCATGGCAAATGGTGACAAAAATCGCCCAAAGAAAAGGAACACCAATGTTTTGTCAATTGTGGCACTGTGGTCGCGCTTCTCATTCTAGTTTTCAGGAAAATGGGGCTTTACCCGTTGCCCCTTCCGCAATTAAGATTAAGGGGGAGTTGCATACACCCATCGGCAAACAGCCCTACGAGACCCCTAGAGCCTTAGAAACCGAGGAAATCCTCACAATTGTCGCCGATTACCGCCAAGCCGCTCAGAGGGCAAAATTAGCGGGGTTTGATGGCATAGAAATTCACGGGGCTAATGGTTATTTAATCGATACTTTTCTACAATCGGCCACTAATCAGCGTCAGGATAAGTACGGAGGCAGTTTGGCAAATCGCTATCGTTTTTTACAGGAAGTAGTCGAGGCAGTTTTAACTGTTTTTCCCAGTCATCGGGTGGGGGTGCGTCTGTCTCCCAATGGGGTTTATAATGACATGGGTTCCGAGGATTTTCGAGAAACTTTTCTCTATATTGCCCAAAGATTAAATGAGTACAATTTAGCTTATTTGCATCTGCTAGATGGCTTGGCTTTTGGTTTTCACCAAAAGGGTCAACCGATGCTTTTATCCGAGTTTCGGGCTGTTTTTAATAGTGCTTTAATCGGCAATTGTGGTTATACAAAAGAAACTGCTGAAGCCGCTATTCAGTTAGGAGATGCGGATTTAATTGCTTTCGGTCGCCCCTATATCAGTAATCCCGATTTGGTGGAAAGATTCGCCAATAATTGGCCCCTTAATCCCGATGCTGAGATTAAGGATTGGTATTCCTTTGACAAGGAAGGTTATATCGATTTTCCCAGTTATAAACCCTAGATTTCATCGTAAAACCGGGGTTGGGACGAGGATAAAGTTATCGTCTCACCCAACCTTACTTACCAACGATTTAAGAAACCGCCACCATTACCCCAGCGCGGTCGGGAATTAAAGAAACCACCACGGTCAGACCAACCATTGCGCCAGGGCTGCGCATTAACGAAACTACCACCGCGACCATTTACCCAACCACCAGCACGACCATTCCCCCAACCGCGATTGCCACCATCTCCCCAGCCTAAAGCTTGTAAACTAGGATTAGCAGTACCTTCTGGCAGTTGGTTAACTCGTTCGCGTACAGCGCTAGATAGACGACTTAAACGCGCTTCAATGGGATTAGCCTCGTCTGAGGCGGCCTGGGCAGTGCTAGTCAGACCGAAGGCAGATAAAGCGAGAAGAAAGCCGACTAAACCAGTTTTATTGCTGATATTCACCTGAATTTATGCTCCTATTTGGCTTCTTGGGGATTAATTTGGGCGTGTTCGATAACTTTGAAGGCAAAAAACCCCTTTAATAATTCTGGGGGGATGGGAACCATGCCTTGACTACCGAACCAGCGATCGATTTGACTAACGGTGGCCGTATCATTGGTGATGTAATCCTGCATCATTTTAACAATGGCATAGTTGACATCATCCAAAAAAGTAGAGTTATTTTCGGGAACCATGCAAGCGATGCCAAAATTAGCTAGAGCTTCTTCGGGGACGATTTCGTAGATTTTAGGGTTATCTCTGAGGATTGTTCCCGCTAAAGAGATGCTATCCCCCGCTATTGCGTCGATTTTACCGGTTTTTAAAGCTTCGATCGCTTCTTCTACGGTGCTGTAGGTGGTAACAATTGTCGCTTGCGGTTGTACTAATTTAATCACATCGACGGCCGCAGAAGTGGGAACCAAGGCGATGCGTTTACCGATTAGGGATTGAGGAGTGGAGAGATTGCTACCTTTTTTAGCTAAAATCCTAATCCCAGAAATGCTGTAACTGATGGAAAAATCGACAACTTTCGCCCTTTCCCAAGTAAAAGCCGTACTACAAGCGATATCGATGTCCCCGCTACGAATGAGATTAATTTTCTCTCCGGGTTGATTAGCTTCAATCATTTGCAGGGTGACGGGACGACCGAGACGAGTTTCCAATCGTTTTCTAATTCGTTCCAACACATCCATAGAATAGCCGACTAATTCCCCCTTATCATTGATGTAGGAGTAGGGAATCGCATCAAAACGGGTTCCTACGGTCAAAAACCCCGTGCGAGCCACTTTTTCCACCACTGTTTCCGCTAAACTTGCACTAGCGAGGAACATAGGTAATATGCAACCTAGTCCCACTAACTGTAAAATTTTCTTCATAAATCGAGTGCTTGCTCCCGTACAAACATAACTATACTAGAAGTCGCTAAAAAATCTTCAAGGTTTCCATAATAATTTCTGTGAACTTTTACAAATCAGATGGCGGTTCAAGGCGAATTAATTGACCGTTACCTTCATCGGTGAGCAGGTATAAAAATCCGTCGGGACTTTGACGCACATCCCGCACCCTCTGACCGATGGGAATCGCTTCTTGATTGATAATTTCACCCGATTTATCCACTGACAGACGGCGAATATCCCTGGAAACTAAACCACCGGCGAATAAATTTCCCTGCCAATTAGGAAAGCGATTACCGGTGTAAAAGACCAATCCTGAAGGAGCAATCGCAGGTGTCCAAATTGTTTTCGGATCAATCAGACCTGGGCGAGATTCTTCGCTGGAAACTGGGGTATTAGTGCCGTACTCTTGACTAGCAGAAACCAATGGCCAACCATAATTTTTACCTTTTTCAATTAAATTTAATTCATCCCCTCCTTTCGCTCCGTGTTCTGTTGCCCAGACTCTTTTAGTCATCGGATCAAAGCTGATTCCTTGAATATTCCGATGACCATAACTCCAAATTTTAGAACCCGCAAAAGGATTATCTTTCGCTGTGGAACCATCGTCATTGATGCGGATAATTTTACCTAAATGACTTTGCAGATTTTGGGCCTGTTTTCTAATTAAATCCCCCGCTAATTGTAGGGGAGGATTGCCCCCGTCCCCAATCGCTACCAATAAAGTGCCATCCGGTAGCCATAATAACCGCGAACCGAAGTGTTGAGAGCCGGTTTTTGCCTGGGAAACTTCAAAAATAACCCGCACATCTCGCAAGCTTGCACCATCATAAACCGCACGAGCGACGCGGGTACGATTAGCCTCCTGGTCTCCGTGGGCATAAGTTAGATAAATCCAGCGATTTTGGGCAAATTGGGGATGAATTGCCACATCGAGCAATCCTCCTTGTCCGACGGCAAAAACTTCGGGAACTCCAGCGATGGCTTTTGGGTCTAATTTGCCCTCTCTAACCACTCTTAAACGACCGGGGCGCTCTGTGATCAGGATTTCCCCCTTAGGTAGCCAAACCATCGACCAGGGATGCTCTAAACCCTCGATTACGGTCACTTTTTGCCATTGATTTGTCTGGGAATTATTCGCCGAAGTTAATACATTTGTAACTTGACAACCGGAGATAATTATGGTGAGCAAAACGCCAGATACTATAGGCGAGAAAATGCGATTAAGAGAAGTAAGCATTAGTTGGTAACTCCCCATACAAATATTGGTCAATTTTCCCCGACTAATCAAGCTCACCCTATTTTAGAAACCGGGCAGTTTTAAGAAACATTTTAGGCGGTTTGACTTCATTGGGCAATACGCTCTCGACAAGAATCCGTACCCCCGTACCCGCCGCTAGATTTAAGGGAACAAGGGAACATCGGGTTGAAGGGCTGTCCCATCAAATATGCTTTCGAGTTCTCGGAACATTATTTTTGACAGACCACTATGGCCTGTTTCTAGTATAATCCCTTGGGTGTGGAGCCTAAACGTTCAATCTATTAGTATTTTTAAGTATTTCTATGGTCCATCAATAGACATCCCCAAAAACTTATAAGTTAGATGTGACTAGAATGTGATACGACAGTCGCTTTTTTACTTTATGAAGCTATCATTCAAAAATTCTGAATTCATCCATGACTCTCCCGATTATATCAATGATGATATAATCGGTTTTTATTTCTTCTCCCAATAATTCCCCGATTCCCTTATCTTCAAAAAATTGACTAAATAGGGTTTGCTGAAAAAGTTTGTTGGTGGGGTTAGGAGTCAGTAGCTGGTCGTCGGTAGGGGAAGTCAGAATAAATGACCTCGCACGTCTGGAAGCGGAACCCTTCGAGATCGAAGAGCGAAAGCGCAAGGGTTGTGAGTCCCTATTTTGATTTCTCAACGTTTGTTTCTGGCACTTTTTTGGTTAATTAAACCCGGTGTAGAATGGGAGTTACGGGACAATTTAGCGGCTTTTCTCCTCAACCCTTAAATTAATCGTGCCGCGGGGGTTTATTGGTCGGAGAACCCTCCGGAACGACCTTGGAGGTGGGGGGGATACCTTTGAGGGAAATGAGCGTATTCATCACCGTTTTTGCCACTGGAGCGGCAACAGTGGAGCCAAAAGTATTGGCACCCTTGGGTTCATCCACCACCACCAAAACCACATAACGGGGCGATTCGATCGGTAAAATCGCGACAAAACTGGTAATTTTGGCGTTAGGTAGATAACCTCCCGTCGGACTAGCTTTTTGTGCGGTTCCCGTTTTGCCTCCGATGCGATAACCGGGGATTTGGGCCGCTACCCCCGTCCCCTTGCTGACGACGGTTTCCATCATTTCCACCACTTGCCGGGCCACGGTGGGAGAAAAGACTTTTTTGCTGGGATAATCGGGCCGCCAGTGCAAACGGCCGCGGTCGTCGGCTAATCCTTTGATCACATGGGGAGTTACCAAGGTGCCACCATTGGCCAGCGCACCGTGCAATTGTACTAACTTTAAAGGAGTCAGGGATAAACCTTGACCAAAGGAAGCGGTGGCCGATTCAATGGCATTATCCAGAAATTCTGGTTCGGGTTTGAGATATCCTGCCACTTCCCCAGGTAAATCTACGCCAACCCTTTGATTTATTTCCAATCCTAATAAACTTTTATAGAAATTAACTCGCCCCATTTTTTGGGCAATTTGCACCATGGCCACGTTACTAGAGGTTTGCAGAACTCTGGCCATATCTAGCGCCCCATAACCCTGTTTAGAGGCATTTTTAATCGTCCAGGGACCGACAGTAATTGCCCCCGGATCATTGACTACTGTATTAGCTTTAATTGCCCCTGCTTCCATGGCCAGGGCGATAATAATTGGTTTAAAAGTTGACCCCGGTTCGTACTGATCGGCTACGGTCCAATTTTTAAATAGAGCCACATTGGCTTTATAGTATTCGTTGGGGTTAAAAGTTGGCTCACAAACTAGGGCTAAAAGAGAACCATCAAGGGAGTCCATGACGATGACGGCTCCCCGTTTAGCATTAAATTTTTTTAGCTGTTCTCGTAGGGCTGTCCTAGCGGCTCTTTGTAGTTTTAAATCGAGGGTTACTTCTAACTGTAATTCATCAAATTGAAAGATACCATCGGGAACAAAAGCTGGTAAAATTCGCCCGTCTCCCATGCGTCTTGTATTGACAGAAAAAGGATCTCTTTCTAATAACTGACTGGAACCTCTTTCTAATCCTGCTTGGCCACGATGTTCTTTATCTACATAGCCAATCACGTCGGCTGCCACATCGTCTTGGGGATAATAACGAGCGTATTTTTCCTCTAATTCTACACCGTCAAGAGATAATTGTTTTAATCCCCTAGCCACGGATTCGGTTAATTGATTGGCTAAACGAATTCCTGTTTCTTTTTCTTTAAATTTTTGAATCAGTTGATTAGTGGGAATATTTAATAAAGGAGCTAATTTATCAGCCACTTCTGCCGGCGGAATAGCAAACAGTTTTGGGTGTACATAAAGAGTATAAATCAAGCGATCGGTCGCCAAAACATTACCATTACTATCGACGATTGCCCGTCGGGGAATATAGGGTCTAATACTGGTAGTTTGCTGTTGTCTGGCTCTTTTTTGCAATTCCTGTGCTTGGACTATTTGTAATTGGTACAATCGCCAAGCTAACCCCAAAATACCCATGACTAAAATCAACCACACCGCCAGCAATCGCCCGTTACTCAAAGGCAATTTTTTTAACTGTTGTTGCTGTTTTTTGGCGTTTAAATAGGACTTTCTGTCCCGGATCCTGCCAGAGGGCGATCGAGTTTTTTTACCTCTAAATTTGGGTCTTTTTGTGTCAGTCATGAGAAGTATCTTTCAGTTATCAGTGAGCAGTAATCAGTGAGCAGTAATCAGTAATCAGTAATCAGTAATCAGTAATCAGTAACAAGACAGTAGGAAACTTCTATTTAATACTGCACACTTAAAAACTCACATCTGATAACTGTTAACTTCCCCACTGATAACTGATAACTGATAACTGTTAATAGGCACTTCTCGGTCGAGAATTGACGGTAGATTGGGGTTGAGAAGCGGGGGCAGGTTTCAGGTTCGGGGCAGATTTACGCTGTAAAAAGATAGTTTGGAAGGGTTGGGGATGAGTCAATCCCGTTTCGGGTTTTTCTGCTTGTTGAGCTAGTTGATGTTTAAGGGTTTCATTGGTGGCCAAAAGATGGCGCTCGTGACGTTGCAGTGTTTCCAGTTTACCAAATTCTTTGTCCCAAACCTTGGGAATATATACCGTCCAAGCATATATTCCCAGAGTCGAACCCAACAGACAAAAAGTAATCACGGCCACTATTCTTTCTAGGAGGCAAAGGGAACGTAATTGACGCGAGGCTAATTGTTTTTGTGTCGGGGCCACGGGAACTCTCGCCACCGATTTAGTCGCCGGTTTAGCCGTTGGGGTCGCCTGATTTACTGGTGACTGGGGACGGCGTTGACTCGCTTGGCTTTTTTGGCGAGAAACGGGAATGGGAATATAGGACTTATGGGCAGCAGACATGATTTTCTCTCAATATTTCTAGCTAGTTGTCGTTGTCAAAAATTAAGTTTCTAAAATTAGGAGTCGGTCATCAGGAGGAAATATTTAATTGATAACTGTTGCCTTTTTTCCTTTTTCCTTTCTACTTTTTCCTTTAAAATCACTGCTCTAGTTCTAGACGTAAACGATATAAAATAGTTTGCGGATGAACTTGAGCGAGAATTTGATTGATCACCGTACTCGGTCCGGATGCCCCCCAACTGCAACCGCGTTCTAGATAGATTTTAGCGGCTTTTCCGATGATATAGGTTCCATAAGCAGCAATTGCCCCCTGTAGGAGAGCGGTGCTACCGTAGAGGGTTAAAGAGGTGGGATTTTCAAAAATACTGGCCGCCGCCGCCGCCGTTTTGCCCAAACCGATAATCACACTGCCGAGGATTTCCCCCACCAGCAACCCCCCACTACTCAAAAGTAGCGTCCGCCAGAGTTGACCAGCTTGGTGACTGGTAATCGGCAAGCCGTACAAACGAGCTAAAGCCCGAACTAGAGTCAAATCGACGATTGAAGCCCCTAGTAGGTCTAAAATAGCGATCGGATTGGCCGCAATCGCTAAAGCCTTATATTTCGCGTATTGCCAGATAATTTCCTCCGCTTGACTGTCCCGGAGTTCCAGGGTTTTTCTAGCGATATTTTCCTCCGCTTCTTGCCCTTGCACTAAAGCATTTAAGGCCAGCAGCGATCGCCCTTCCCGATTTAAAATCGTTAAGAGTTTATCTTGCAGCTCCTCAATTTGGGGGGGAGGGGTTTCCCACTCAGTCACCACGCGCCCATCGGGGTATTCCACCCGGACGGGAATCGGTTGCGGTTCGGCGGCTACCATAACTATCTCATCGCTAGTTAACAAATCTTCTAACGTTTTTTCGTTCCGATTGGTTCCTAATCTCTGTAACTGCTGAAAAATCTGGCGGCGATCGGCTTCCGGATAGAGATCAATCTTATTAAACACCAAAATTATCGGTTTTTTCGCCCCGCGCAATTCTGCCAAGGCCTCGTATTCGGTCCGGGTAATATCCCCCGCGACGATAAATAAAATTAAATCGGCACTTTTAGCGACTTCTCTGGCCATATTCGCCCGCGCTTCCCCTTCAATCTCATCCAATCCGGGGGTATCGATTAATTCTATCTGAATTTTACCCGTAGCTGGTGTCCAACGCACCGATCGCGGCCAGCGTGTCACCCCGTGCAGGGGGCCAGTTGCCAGGACTTTTTGACCGACTAAAGCGTTTACCACCGAGGATTTACCGCGACTGACTAACCCGAAGGCTGCCACCCGAATCACCGTTTCATCCAGTTTATCCAAGGCCGATTTTAGGGACTGCAAATCCTGTTTAACGGCGGCCTGAAGTTGGGGATCGGGGGGATAATTCCAATGGCGGCGAAAACTGGCATACCAAGTTAAAGCCTGTTGTAAACTAGCTTTAGCCTGATTGTAATGAGTTTCCTCGAGCGATGGGGTCTTGGTCACGGTTGATTTTTTTACTGTTTATTGATGCTGCTGCCTTTATTGTAGAGTTTCGGGGCGGTAACTGAGATGAGGTTATCTGGGGAGATGGGGACGTGGGGGTGTGGGGAGTAGGAGAGATGGGGGAATTTCAACGAAAACCCTAAAACCCTAAAACCCTAACATCTAACATCCTACTCCGCCAATCCCAATTGGCCCAATAGCTGAAGGATAGTTTTTCCGGTTACGGGATCTCGCCAATCGGGGGCAATTTCTGCCAGGGGAAGCAGCACGAAGGCCCGTTCTCGGCAGCGGGGATGGGGTATCTGTAATTCGGGCGTTTCTAAGATCAGGTCATCATAAAATATTAAGTCTAAATCGAGGGTACGCGGTCCCCATCTTTCCCGTCGGACTCTCCCGAATAACTGCTCGATTTCTAATAATTTATGCAGTAAATCTAAGGGCGATAAATCCACTTGCACAATGGCGCAACCGTTGAGATAATCGGGCTGAGGCGGCCCGACGGCCGCGGTTTGATACCATTGGGAATGAGCTTCTAGTTTAATTCCTTTGACTCGCTCTAATTCCCCTAAAGCTTGCCCTAAAATTGTCGCTGAATCCCCTAAATTACCGCCCAAAGCGATCGCTGCCCGTTTCATCCACATCCTTCCTCAACAATAATTTGGGCTAATTCCCCTGTCGCTCCCAAAGATTTACCTAAAAATATATTGACATTTGGATGCTTTTGTGATAGTTGAAAAACTTGGGCTTCGATCGCGGCGGTAATTCCACCAGTAAAGAGGAAATAGGGCAGTATAGCGATTTTTTGGCTACCTTGAGCAATTAAACTCTCGATTTGTTGGCATAAACTCGGTTCTATCGACCAATAAGCTGTAATTGCTCCAGAAAACGCCGCTAGATTTTCCACTTCCCGATTACCTCCGGGGCGACGACTACCGTGGGACAGTAAAATGCGGTCTTGGGGGCTTAAATCAGCAAATTGTCGGGATAACAGCGATTTTATGCCCTGATAACTGCCTAAATGGGGCTTTAACTCTAGCTCAATCGGCGATTGCACTTTGGCCACGGCCGCAGGAATATCTTCTTTAACGTGAACCCCCGACAGGAGAAACAGGGGGATAATCTGCAACCGGTTACATCCTTGGCTTTGTGCTTGTTGGGCAAAAGCTTCTATTTGTTGATGGAGAGGTGTTATCGCTAATTCTAGGGCGGCAGTCCCTACTAATACCCGATTATCTGCTTCTAGAACCGCTAGAGATGGGCTAAACTCCGATTTACTCGCCAATCTTTCGGCGGGTTGACTAATTTTTTCTTGAACTAAGGCTGCTAATCGTGTCACCGCCATGGCTGGACGCGGATCGCGACTACCGTGGAAAACCAATAAGTAGGCTGAGGAGGTCTTCAAAGAAATCTTGCCAAAATAGTTTAGTTTTAGCCTAATACATTTTCTCTCCCTTTAGGCATCAATGCCCCTGATATTCTCAATTTAGCTGGTAAGCGGGAAAACATCCCCATTGGTGGGAAGTGCTACCATTTTAAGCAATGTAAAGTGTGAGCAAATCAGCCCGCCGGCTTGAGTTAGCCTAGATATTGAGATATAATTGCTAAGTACCTAAGCAAAATTAATTACACATATCTAACCACCTCTTGCCTCTTGTCTCTTGCCTCTTGCCTATCTTCACTAGGAAATTAATTTTGCACGACTACTTATTGACAGAAACTGCCAGAGGTATATTTGTATTATGCGGGTAATTAGCCGTCGAATACTTCGCGATTTCTGTATGACCAACGCTAATTCCTGCGAGTCTCTCTATGATTGGTATAGAGTCGCTAGTAAAGCAGAATGGCAAAATCTAATCGATGTGCAAGCCACTTATAAAAGTGCTGAATCTGTTGGTAATTTCACTGTTTTTAACATTAAAGGAAATCACTATCGTCTAATTGTAGATCTAGTTTATAACCGACAGACTATCTATATTAAATATATTCTTACCCACGCCGAGTACGATAAAGAAACTTGGAAAAATGATGCTTACTTTTAATTCTAAAACCTATGGAGAATTACTCGCTCACTATCAACCAAAAGCAATCACCACAGAGGCGGAAAACGAGCGAGTGATCGCAATTGCTCAAGAGTTGGAACATCGCTCGGAACTTAGTTTAGAGGAGGAAGCTTTACTGGAGTTATTGATTAGTTTGATCGAAAGGTTCGAGGCAGATAATTATCCAATTCCTGACAGAAATCCTTTAGCAACTTTACGGCATCTTATAGAAGCTAACGAGATAGAATATCCAGAGCTAATTACTATTTTGGGTTCCCCTGATGCGGTGGAGCAAATCATTAATGGACAACGCAGCATCAATCAGTCAGAAGCTAGGTCTTTGGGAGCATATTTTCGGGTTGATGCCAGTTTATTTACTTGATAAGTAACTAAGGAAAATTAATTACACATCTCAAGGGAAATTAATTTGGCACGACTACTTAACGAATTATTGCTATCGCTTGCCAGGAACTAATTTTCAGCGATAATCTAAAGTCAGAGTCCATCGGGAGATAAGATCATGAACTTTCGTCTAGTTCTATTTTCAGGCCTAGTGACGGCTTTAGTCGGGGCAGGTATCGGTTATGGCATTAGCCGCATTGAACGCAATCCCAGCCAAGTCAACTATAAAAATCCCTATAACTATCAAATCATCTATGGACGTTATTTTGCCGGTGCCGGGGCAGCCCTGGGCTTCTGTGTGGGTGCGGGTTTGCAAATGGTCAAAGAACTCAAAGAAGCCAGAGATAGAGAAATGGGCATCCTAGATGATGGCTCAGAATTCTAGTCTTTTGGGGCTAATTCCTCAAGAATGATGAATTGAACGTGATTAATCGCTAAATCGCCGATGGGAACTTGGGTTTTTAACACCGGTTGTCCTTCACTGAGCATTCGTTCAAAGGGGATATCTTTGGCAATTTCCGTATGATACCAAGCTAAACCCATAAAGAAACGATTGGGATAGGGACCACCTTCAAAAATATCATCGGGATTAGACTCCATGGGAACCCAACCGATAGAGGGCAGATAAAATTCCATCCAGACGTGATTGTAATCCGGTTCGAGGGGTAAATTGCGTTCGAGGGGATGGGGTGGGCATTTATAGCGTCCTACCGTACGACAGGCAATACCATTGAGACGACACAAAGCCAATAATAAACCCACATATTCCCCACAGGAACCGACTCCGCGCCGCAGGGCAATATCGGGGGTGTCGATGTTGGGTTTGATGCCGTAGGAAAGCTGATCATAGACGTAGTTACGAATACTATAAACTTTTCGGAGGAGATTGGTTTCCCGACCGGTCGCTTCTTGGGCAGCATTGAGGATAATTTCTGTACTCATAGCCAGATCATCATTATCGATCAAATAGCGATCGGGAAAATCGGCGGGTAAGGGGGGTAAATCTTCGCAATCTTTGGGGGTAATTTGGTATTTAATTCCCCACACTTCTAGGACTACTTTCCAACCAAAAATATGACGTTGTTTGGCGGTTATTTGCTTGAACTTAAATACTGCCACCCGCTGCCCGTCCTGAATTTCTTCAGTAAAAGGCAATCCCACCGCTTCGACGCTGCGAATTTTTTGCCGCGGTGTTTCTAGGGGTAAAGCGATGCGCCATTCCACATCTTTTAGTTCGATATTATATAGAGGTTCCAATTCCTCGACGTAGGATAATTCGATCAGATAACCGTTAGAAAGGGTGTATTTTTTAGCGGGATCGTAGTGAAAATATAGAGGATGGACAAAAGTACGCGGACGATAACTAAGTTCGTAAACCTGTTCGGAATTGGGATTATCGCGGATAAAGGGTTCTTGGAAAGCATAGGCCACATATAAGATATCCTTGCCACTGTTTGCATCGCGATAAAATGCTAATCCCGTCGGTGATTCAAAAGGAGTTATCATGCTAAAAAGCTGTTCTCCCGTGGCGCGATCAAGACAGTAAACCGTTTGTTCTAGGGTATCCGTTAGCCAAAGTTCTTCCCCGCGAATGGTGATATTTTCGATGCCGATACCAGGCGCGTACAAACGAGTAATTTCCTGTCCCGATTGGCGATCAAATATAAAGATTTGTCCAGAACGTTGACAAGTGACATAAATTGTGTTACCAGTTACGGCGACTCCGTTAGCGGTGTAGGGAAGACGGGTAAAAAATTTCGGGGTAAAATCTTCGAGAGTGCAGCAGTAGAGATTTTCGCGAGTGGTAAACCAGAGGTTATTTTGATCATCGATTGCCAATCCCGTCGTCCCGACGAATTCTTGCCAGCGATGGGAATTAAGTACGCTTGTATGACCCGTATCGAGGGCAATTTGGTATAAATAGCCGTTTTTTGCGTCGATGGCGATTAATTTGTCATCTTGAAATACAATTCCGTGCAGGGCCGTGGCGCTAATCGGACGAATCGTTTGACGATGGGAGGGAAGACTGGCAGGATCGAAAATCATAGGAGGAAGCGAAAAGGGAGAGCGTTTTTAGGTGAATAAAACAGCAATTCTTCCCACGATAGCAAATTTTATCGCCCTTGAATGCTCGTAATGAACTCCAATTCCGAAAAAAATGTCAAGAATTGTCACCTATAGTCCCTCTCATACCCTTGTACCTACCTACGAGTGTTTCAATCGTTGCAGTTATTGTAATTTTCGCAGGGATTTAGGCACTGATGGCTGGTTAAGTCTAGACAAGGCAAAAGAGATTTTAACTGCTTTGCAGGGTTCGGAAATTACGGAAATTTTAATTCTTAGCGGGGAAGTTCATCCTTTAGCAGCCAATCGAGAGTTATGGTTTCGGCATATTTATAATTTGGGAGAATTGGCTTTAAATATGGGTTTTTATCCCCATACCAATGCGGGGGTTTTAACTTTTGCTGAGATGGAAAAACTAAAAAATGTCAATCTATCTATGGGCATAATGTTAGAACAAATGACAGTGACTCTATTAAATACTGTCCATCGTCAGGCTCCCAGTAAAGTGCCGTCCTTGCGCTTAGAACAGTTACAATGGGCGGGAGAATTAGCAATTCCTTTTACCACGGGTTTATTATTAGGAATTGGTGAAACAGAATGCGATCGCTTAGTAACCTTAGAAACTATTGCCGCTATTCATCAACGTTGGGGACATATTCAAGAAGTGATCCTACAACCCTACAATCCGGGTAAAAGAGAACAGTGGCAAAATAATCCTTTTGATCTGCAAAAATTACCCGATCTGGTTAGACAAGCTAGGGAAATTTTGCCCCCAGATATTGTCATTCAAATTCCCCCAAATCTAATCCCTGATCCTCTTTTTCTCTTGGATTGTTTAGCGGCAGGAGCGCGGGATTTAGGCGGTATTGGCATTATCGATGAAGTTAATCCCGATTACCTCCATTTACACCCCGATAAATTAAAGAAATTTTTAGCAGTTTATGGCTGGGAATTAAAGCCACGCCTACCGGTTTATCAGTAAACAGTGATCAGTAATCAGTAATCAGTGATCATTAATCAGTGATCAGTAAACAGGGAAAAGATAGCACTGTTAATGCCATTTAACACTCCTTACTTAATACCGCATAATTGATTATTATTCATTCTTAATTCTCCTGACGACCGACTCCTAACTCCTAGCGCCTGACGACCGACTCCTAACCCTAACAACAATTTTTGATTTTTACCAGAGGTCTTATGATTCCCTCAAGCGAGCGCTACTGGCTCAAAAATGCTCATATTCCCGTTTCCCTGCTAGAAAATGAGAGTTTCTCTCCCCAAACCTCCGAGGGATTAACCTTAGTTAATCTGGAAATTAATGACGGTAACATTAATCGCATCACCTCAACCATCCCCCCCGAAGATAATATTCCCGTCATCGACCTCAAAAAAAAGATTATTTTTCCTTGTTTTATCGATATGCACACCCATCTCGATAAAGGTCATAGTTGGCAGCGTTGTCCTAACCGTGATGGCACTTTTGACGGCGCCTTAAAAATGGCCCTAGAGGATTCCCGACGGGAGTGGCGCTTAGAGGATGTGTATCGTCGCATGGAATTCGGCGTTAAATGCAGTTATGCCCACGGAAGTGCCGCTATTCGCACTCATATCGACTCTTTTGGTCAACAGGCACAGATTAGCTTAACTGCTTTGGCAGAATTGCAACGACAATGGGCCGGTAAAATCACCCTGCAAGCGGTTTCTCTAGTTTCCCTTGACTACTATCAAACCTCCGAGGGAGCGGCCTTAGCCGATAAAATCGCCGAATTTGGGGGCATATTAGGGGGAGTAGCCTACACAAATCCCGATTTACAGTCACAAATTGATATTACCTTCAAATTAGCCCAAGAAAGGGGTTTAAATCTCGATTTTCATCTGGATGAAAACGGCGATTCCGATTCTACCTGTTTAGCAGCGATCGCGCGTACTGCCATCAAAGAGCAATTTTCTGGACAAATCATCTGTGGTCACTGTTGCAGTTTAGCGGTACAATCCCCTGAAATAATCCAAGAAACCCTAAATTTAGTCAAAAATGCGGGCATTGCTATCGTTAGCTTGCCGATGTGCAATCTCTACCTACAGGATCGTCAAGAGGAAAAAACCCCTTTTTGGCGCGGGACAACTAAGATAAAAGAGATGAAAAAAGCGGGAATTCCGGTGGCTTTTGCCAGTGATAACTGTCGCGATCCCTTTTATGGTTTTGGGGATCACGATGGTTTAGAAGTCTTTACCCAAGCGGTGCGGATTGCCCATCTCGACACACCCTACGCTGACTGGGTAAATAGTGTCACCCTCACCCCGGCAAATCTGCTCGGATTGCCCCATTTAGGGCGCATTAAGACGGGTCTAGAGGCAAATTTGTTAATTTTCAAGGCTCGCTACTTTAGCGAGCTATTATCGCGACCACAGTGGGATCGTCTCGTGATTCGGCGCGGGTTGAGCATTGATACTACTCTCCCCGATTACCAAGAGTTAGATGATTTAGTTCTAGGAATTGAGCAACTCCTGTAGGGGTTTGACAAAAACCACCGATTCTAGGTTGATAGCACCGTAAATATGGGGAAAGGTCTCTTTTTCTAGCTCTAAAGTGGCATTTTCTGGGTTAGGATGTTGGGGCTGCTCCCATTTGACCGGGGACTGCAATTGTTCAGGAGAAATGGCTAAAACCAGCAAATCTGGCTGATTTTGATAAAAAGCGGCCACAACTTTCGGAATTTGTTCTAAGGTGGAGCAATGGATAAATCCCTCATTTTTTAGGGAATACGCCCGATATTCCCCCATTTCACGAGCTATTCGCCAACCTCTTTCCGTGGTGATGTGATAGATCATCGGTTCGCCTCCTACTGTCACTTTATCCCTAATTTTAGGATATAGCCTGAAGCTGTCAGCGGCCCTCAATTCTCTTAAACTAGAGGTCAGGGAATCAAAGACAAGAAATTTGTCCGACCAATTACCAGAAAAAAATTGCCGATAACGGCCTCAAAATCTCTTGATAGTCTCTTTTTACCTGATATTAACCTTTTCCCCTTAAAATGAGCTTACCGAGGCAATAACTGCAAAAATCTATGCTAGATAAAATATTTACTCCCAATCCCTACGCTGAAAAACCCGCACCTCTGCGTCCTCGCAAGGGGGTGATTATCGGTGTTGGTCAGGTGGGGATGGCCTGCGCTTACTCGATGTTAATTCAAGACTGTTTTGATGAATTAATTCTGCAAGATATCGCCACGGATAAAGTCGAAGGGGAAGTGATGGATTTAAGGCACGGAATGCCTTTTATTGAACCCACAGACTTGAAAATGGGAACCGTGGCCGATGTGGGACAAAATGCCGATGTGGTGATTATTACTGCTGGTGCCGCCCAAAAAGAGGGAGAAACCAGATTACATCTCCTTGAGCGAAATGTGGCGATTTTTCGCCGTATTCTGGAGGATGTGGCTGTTTACTGCCCCAGTGCTTTGATTTTGGTGGTGAGTAATCCCGTCGATATCATGACCTATGTTACCCTGAAAATCACCCATTTTCCGCCTTCTAGGGTGATTGGTTCGGGTACGGTGCTAGATTCTGCCCGTTTACGCTCTCTTTTATCCACCCAACTCCATGTAGATGCGCGTAACGTCCACGCTTATATTATCGGTGAACACGGGGATAGTGAGCTTGCTGTGTGGAGTTCGGCCAATATCGGAGGAGCAAGGTTACTCGAAGGAGATTGGCAGGATTTAAGCGCAACCGACCAAGAAAGCTTAACAGAAATTTTTCTTCAGGTTAAAAACGCCGCCTATGAAATTATCAAACGCAAGGGTTATACTAGCTATGCGATCGGTTTAGCTACCACAGATATCGTTAAAGCGATTTTACGTTCCCAAGAAAGAATTCTCACTATTAGCACTCTCCTCGATGGTCAATACGGTCTCAAAGATGTGTGTTTAAGTATTCCCTCGGTGGTTAACGAGAAAGGAGTGATTAAAACCCTGAATCTTGCTCTCAGTCCCAGAGAAACGGAACAGTTACATAATTCGGCCAAAATTATGCGCGATTTAATCGATCAACTCAAAATTTAACTTAGGGTTGGCTGAATAAATCTAAAAACATTGTTGGCTAAGATTTTTAGATTTTTTTGCCCTGAAAAAGTGCCGAACATAAGAGTGATCGAGGGCAAAATTTTGGCACTTTTTCCCCGAAAATTAGGTAATTGTGGGGTGGACTGAAGAATTAGTGCTAGACTTCCCGAAAAGTCTATTTTATTTCAGCTTGTTGTTAGGAATCTACTTAAAAGAGGTTGTTTAATCTGGCTAATACGCTTTTGGGTATGATACGCGGAAAAGTTCCGGCGATGGTGCTAAAATGGTGTGATATGCTGAAAGTTTCCGTGTAATTCTCAGTTAGACCACCAGATTATTGAGTCTTATTCCAAAGCCTATGCAGTATCAAGATCCAGATGATCGATCAATTGAAGACTTCAAGGAAAATTTACCAATTGTTCAGGAAGAAGTTGGTGCTATAGTCCCATTGCCTCCCTCCCCTCTAGCAAGCTTGGATGGATTAATTGCAAAAGAGCAGTCAGCAGAGAAAATTAGGGAGCTTTTAGAGTTGAAAGATATTGCGCTTAGGCAGAAGTGGCAGGAAAGGCAAATAGAGGAAGCTCAAAAGCAGCAGGAGTACGAGCGTTTAACCCAAGACAAGAAGGAAAGAACCATCACGATTGCTTCATCAGGCACTATTGCCATTGGTCTGGGTATAATGTACTCAACCTCCCCGCTTGTAGGTACCTTTGTTCTTCTTTTAGGATTAGCAACCTTACTTAGGATTCCATTTGACGAGCTTTATGATAATTTTTTAGAGTTTTTTGACAAAATTTATGAAAGATTATCATCAATTTTTCCTCCCAAATCTTAATCACTCTTTGTATTTGCATTATTTCAAGGAAAATTTACTATGGATTCACTAACTTTAACAGCCTCAGCAATTGCTAGTATAATCTTCACGGAAGCGGTAACGGAAGCTACTAAAAAGCTTGATGATCAAGTTAGCGCAAAAGCTCTGGAATTGAGCAAAAAACTGTTCGATCTTATGGAGCAGAAATACCCAGAAGTTGTCGAACAAGAATCGAAAGGAGAACTAAGTTATCGGGAAGTCCTAACTCAGATTGAAATTGCTGTGGAGAAAGATCCTGAGGTTGCTGAGGTAGTAATAGAACTTAGTGAAGCTATTAAATCAGAACCTAATCAGGAAATACTTTTTCAAATCTTGAGTAACGTTATTGCACATCTCCAAGAAGAACCACGTCAGATATATAACGTTCAATACAACTTTCCCAATAGCAGTACCACTCTTAATGGAGAATTTACCCCAGCAAGTGTAAGGCAACAAAATTACAATATGAATACACAAGGACAACCTTCTTACAGTAAAAATAAGCAATCACAATTGATTGGATTTTACTTTTCAATCTTAGCTCTAGTTCTAGTTGCTTTGCTGGCATTTGCTCCCCTTTCTATTGCAATTCAGCAAGTTTTTGTTGCACTTATTTCCTTGTTTTCTATATTTTCGTTAAGTGCCTTCAAGCGGTCTATAAAATAAAAAAGTGCAATGCCGAAGGCACTGCGTAGCAGTACGCCGCTCTGGTTGTTAATGAAATCTAACACACCTCTTTTTTCTCTAGCCGTAGCACCATGTTCATTCATTGAAGCAAGTGATTGTAAGCTAACGGGGTTTTTTGATTTTTGAAAAGGCGATCGTTAGTTACCGTCCTGACTTAAAAAATAGCCAACTGCACGCTGAAGCTGTTCCATCCCTTGTTGCAGTTGGTCAATACGAGCCTTAGATTCCTCCATTTGTTGAGCAGTAGCTTCCACAAACCGATCAATACGCCGATTCGTTGCCTCACTGATTGCTGCTAATCTGTCAATATTGCTTTCTATTCGCTCTATTCGCTGCTGACTTGCCTCTAGACTGGCTTCAATACGGTCTAACCGAGAACTTTGCCACCACATTTAGTTAACACCTTGAAAATAAGCGATTATTGTCCTCAGTTTAGCAAATCTTTAGACAAATTAATCTCTTTTCATAGGGCGATCGCTTGAGGCGAAACTGCGATCGCTGGTTGCTTAGTTAATGAAATGTAACGCACCTCTTTTTTCTCTAGTCAAACTATTTTTGACTAATCTCGAATGCTAAGTCGTATCTGTAAAAACAGACATCAAAGGCAAGAAAGAAGTTCATCTGTCCTAGTATTAGCGGCGCATATTTATCTTGTGTCCAAGCAAAGGCTAAATCTACGGTGGGGAATTGCTCAACAGTAGCTTTAACAACCAATGCACGAGCTTCAAATCTAGCTAGATTACCTCCTAATGGCAGAGATAGCCTTTGATTTTCCCAGACTGCACCTAAAGCTAAACCCATTTCATAGGGCAACACATTAACACTAGAGCCAGTATCCAAGAGACCCGAAACATTCAAGGATTGACTTTGATAAGTTAATGTCAATGGTAAATAAGGAAGCGCACTTAATGCACCAAGACTAGGATCTACCTCAGTGAAAGCAAATCTTACCTTATTAGCCATGAGTCAATTCTTGTTTCTCTTTTAATGCTTGAGCAAGAATGGCGGCAGCCTCAAAAGAGTCATGTAAACCTTGTCTAGGGAGATCATCTTCAATAGACATCGGTACAATACCAGAATCCTTGAGCAACTCGGCTACAAGAAAGTTAAGTAATAAGAGCTTATCGGAGTAAGACAATTGCTTTAGCAGGGGCGCAAATTCAGTAGTTGTCAGCATGGATTCAAGAAAGTTACGGATTTTGACTTTCTGCACTTTGTCTGAGTATAACACCACCTTTGCGCTAATCCCTGCCCCAAAAGCAGGCTAACTTTGCCGTTGGACAGAAATCACAGAAATGTTCAATCTAATCTTTATGGTTCTTCGGTTTGTGTCAGTGCGATGCCGAAGGCACTGCGTAGCAGTACGCCGCTCTGGTAGTTAATGAAATGTAACGCACCTCTTTTTTCTCTAGTCAAACTATTAGAGCCAGTCTTAGGTTAAGTTGCCGAAAAAACATCTAGCCGACGATGCCTCTAGCGACTAGATGCCATGATCAAGTCATGTCTGTCCCTGGCTAAAATAGAATTAGCGATTTCCCTAAGAGACCTAATTCCATGACGATTATCACTCTTTCACGTTATGTCACCAGAAACAATGAGATTTTAGGTGGAGAGCCAATTATTGAAGGCACTCGCACATCTATTCGCGCAATCGTAGGTCTGTGGCGATTAGGTGTGATGCCAGAGGAAATTCCAACTCATTTACCTCATCTGACCTTAGCACAAGTGTTCGATGCCTTGAGTTTTTATTTGGATCATCAAGCAGAAATTAACGAGTACATTGAACGTAACCAAGTCCCCGATGAGTTGGTGCATCCTTCTGTAAAGGCAGCTTTGGGTAAGCTATGAGCATATTTGCTTCGCTTTACATGGACGAAGATATGTCGGCGTTAGTTGCAACACTTCTGCGTTCTCGTGGTTTAGATGTCACCACTGTTCCTGAGCAGTCAACTTTGGGCAAAACTGACAGCGAACAATTAGAATTTGCCGCTTCTTTAGGTAGATGTCTTGTCACCCACAACCGAGTTGATTTTGAACGATTACATCTTCAATTCATAGAGGAAGGCAGAGAACATTGTGGAATTATTGTTGTCCCTCAGAAAACTGCCTACGAGGTCGTGCAACGGGTTGGTGTTTTAGTCAACACGTTGACTGTTGATAGTATTAATAATCAGTTACTATACGCATGATTTCTCCGCAAACTTACACTCTAAGCACAAGCCAGCTAACACGATGAAGCGGCGATGTTCTAGTTCATTCATCACCGCTGACCATTGCTGTTAGACAGAAATCACAGAAATGTTCAATCTAATCTTTATAGTTCTTCGGTTTGTGTTAGGCCATGGACGGGTTATAAAGGGCGATTTTTGTCAATTGTTTTCGATAACGTTTTTAAAACCCGACACCCGACACCCTGTCCCCAGGAAAAACTTTTTTAGCAGACCCTGGTTATTATACCGATAGGACGGGTTGGCCGGTAGAAATGGCTTTTTCGACGATATCGGCGGCCATTTTCACTCCTCCAGTCTTCTGTAGTGCTTTTTGCATTCTCAGGGCATTTTCTCGGTAACTGGGGAAGGATAAGACCTTTTCAATCGCCTTTCGTAAACGGGGAACTTCTAGACGGGAAATCGGAATCACTTCCCCTGTCCCCGACCATTTTATCCGAGCAGATACCCCCGGTTGGTCGTTAGCGATGGGAATGGCCACCATCGGTACAGCTTGCGCAAGGGATTCTAGGGTAGTATTTAAGCCTGCGTGGGTGATAGTCAGAGAGGCTCTGGTTAAAAGCTCTAATTGGGGAGCGTAGGGAACAACTAGGGCGTTTTTGGTTGTTATTTGAATGTTAGAGTCGGTGTTGCCCAAGGATAAAACTAATTGTACCGGCAAATCGGCACAGGCTTCGGCGATCGCATTAAAGGTCGATTGTAGGCGAGTTTGAATTGTACCGAGGGAAGCATAAATCAAGGGTTGTCCGGTTAATTTTTCGTAGGGAAAAGGAATCGTTTTTCTGGTGGAGGAATCGTGAAAGGGGCCGGTAAAGTGGAAGTGAGCGGGTAAATTTTGCCGAGGAAACTCGAATTCGGCAGGTTGTTGGCTAATTTGGGCAAGGGGGGAATAGCGTTGATTGATGTTTTGATAGGGAATTAACCCCCATTCTTGACGTTGCCGGTTGATTAACTCATTCAGAGGACGAGTCAGAGAGTCAAGGAGTTTATAGCCAAGTTTATTGCGAATAACCCCGATAAATGAGGGATTATAGTCCCAACTGGTCATAAAGGGCGGAATAAGCGGATCACGATTTAAAACCAATGCCGAACAAAAACTGATAAAGGGAATAGCCAATTTTTCTGCGATTGTACCCCCTGAGGCGGAGACTTGATCGACAATTAGGGCATCAATTCCCAAGCGACGCATCTCTTGAGGGATAGTTTCAAAGAGGGTCGCTGTAGAATCAGTTACTAATTCTACCGTGCGTCGGACGGCGGCTGTTCCCCGTAATTGACCAATTTCGGCTAAACTTTTGGCTGATGTGCCTTTCGGATATTTGTCGGGTGCAATTGCCTGAAAATCTAAGCCAGCTGCTTGCACCATTTCTTCACCATCAAGAGTTAAAAAACAGGTAACTTTATGACCGCGTTTTTGTAATTCTTTTCCTAAAGGTAGGAGAGAATAAATATGTCCAGAAGTTGTAGGACAGAGGAAACCAAAATGAGTCATTAAACACCTCCACAGGTTTTCTTTAATTCTTCTAGATTCCAGAATGCACCACCCAAGGCGGAGAATTGTATTCCTTCAAAGCAGTTACGCACGGCCCCCAAAGCGAGGGGATTAACTAGATAAATAAACGGGACGTATTCCTGTTGAAGTTGTTGAATTTCATTATAGATAACTTTGCGCTTCTCAAAGTCTAATTCTTGGGAACCTTTGACGTATAAATCGGCGATTTTTTTCTCCCAATCCGCCGCTTGCCAGCCTTGAATCGGCGGGCTGCCGGGTTGAGGTTGTTGGTTAAAAGCGTGGAGATTTCCATCTACATACCAAATATTGGGGGCGTGGGGTTCATTATCGCCGGTAAAACCTAAAATATGTGCTTCCCAATCTAGACTATTACTTAGTTTATCAACTAAATTACTAAAAGCGATCGCTTGAAAATCCACTTGAATTCCTATTGCGGCTAAATCATTTTTAATTTGTGCGCCAATTGCTTCCCGGATTTTGTTACCTGCATTAGTAATCAGGTTAAATCTAACGGGATTATTATCGGCATCGACTAGGAGATTATCACTATTATACTTAAATCCCGCCTCTAATAATAATTCTTTGGCTTTTTCGGGATTGTAATTGTAACCTTTCAGGTTTTTATCGTAAAAAGGCGATTGGATAGAAAGAAAAGAATTTTGTGCTTCTCCCAATCCTCGATAGATATCATCAATCATTCTTTGACGATTAATGCCGTAGGCAATAGCTTGACGGAAATTTAAGTTATTAAACCACCTGGATTTAATTGGCTCTACTAGGGGTTTTCCGTCGCGTTTTCCTTGGTTGAGATTAAAACCGATAAATTGGGTTCCGTAGGCAGGTCCCCCATTAAAAATAGTGAAATTTCCTCTTTCTTCTTCGGTTTTTAAGAGGGAGAAAAATTCGGGAGTTACCGCAATAGAATCTAAACTTCCCGAGCGAAATTGTAGTAAAGTTGTGTCCTGAGATTCAACAATTGCCCAAATTACTGAAGTTATATGGGGTAATTGTTGTCCCTGGTCATCTTTTTTCCAATAGTAAGGGTTATTCTCAAAAATAATCCTTTGTCCCGTGATATATTCTTTTAGTTTATAAGCACCATTAAAAACAATTTTATCAGGAGGAGTATCTAACCCCCAAGTGGAGAGAAATTCTAACCTACCATCGGGGCTTTTTTTCTGAATAGTTTTTTCTAAAGCGTGTTTAGGTAAAATCGGTGAACTGACAGCATCTAAAAAAGGAGCAAAAGGTTCGGGGAGTTTAAATTCGATTCGGCGATTATCTAGTTTAGTGATAACTGGAAATTCTTTTTTTAATCCTATTCTTAAACTATCGCGGTAGTTGTTAGGAATATCAGGATTTAGATATAAGTCTTTATAGGTAAAAACCACATCATCAACGGTTAAGGGTTGACCATCCGACCATTTTAAACCCTCTCTCATAGTAAAAATAATGTTTAAATTATCATCGGAAATTGTCCAAGATTCTGCTAAGACCGGTTCTTTTTTGCCAGTAATGGGATTTTCTGTTAATAGTCCTTCGTAGGTTAACCCAAAAATATTCGGGGATTCGGCCGATAAAACAGCATTAAAGGTTTTTGGGTCACTTAATACCGATATGACCACTTGATTGCGTCTAACTTGATTACCACAAGCAGTTAGGGAAATCAGCAATAAACAAGAAATTAAAAATACCGTTAATCCCCGCCAAAATTTCACCATAATCTTTAATATTTTTCTGTCCGACTATCTAGAAGTAAATACCTTGCCTGGCTATATACACCGAAACTGACCAAGCTGAAAGCCGCTGGACTGTTTCCTTGCCCCATCAATATAACAGGAAATGAGACAAAAAATCTCGCCTAGGAAAGATTGACAAAGGCGAGAAACCGTGTTTCCATCAAGAATGGGAGATAAAATCTAAGAACGTTGTTCGATCGGTGTATAGGGGACTTCGTGTTCTCCGGTGTAGATTTGGGTAGGACGGAAAATGCGGTTAGCATTTAATTGTTCTTTCCAGTGGGCCAACCAACCAGCCACCCGGGAGATGGCAAAAATCGGGGTAAATAAATCATTGGGAATGCCTAATTTCCGATAAACCAATCCCGAATAGAAATCCACATTAGGATAGATACCTCTTTCGCCGTAGATATCCACCACTGCTTGTTCTAACTCTAGGGCGATATCGTAGTATTCATCGGAACCTAATTCCGCGAATAATTGTTCGGCAAGATTTTGTAAAATCGTCGCCCGGGGATCCTTAACTTTATATACCCGGTGTCCAAAACCCATAACTTTTTGTTTATTGGCGATACATTTTTCCACATAGGGACGAACATTAGCCACCGAACCGATTTCCTCTAACATTAACAATACTTCCTCGTTTGCCCCACCGTGGAGGGGGCCGGCGAGAGTTCCCACTGCTGAAGCGATGACACCGTAGGGGTCGGTTAAAGTGGAAGCCGTCACCATGGCCGAAAAAGTCGAGGCATTCATGGTATGTTCGGCGTGGAGAGTCAAACAGACATCGAAAACCTTCGCCGCTAAATCCGTCGGTCGTCTTTCCGTCAACATATAGAGGAAATTGGCCGCATAATCAAGACTATCATTGGGCTGAATGGGATGATTACCTTTGCGAATTAATTGAAACGCCGCCACCATAGTCGGGATTTTCGCTAATAACCGCACCACTGCCTGACGGATATATTCGGGATTATCCAAAGCCCGACGGGCATAGTATAACCCTAAAGCCGCCGCCGAAGTTTGTAGCGCATCCATGGGATGACCTTTTTCGGGGAAGCATTTCATCATGTCTTCGATACGGTACTTGATGCGTCGATGATAACGGATTTCATCGGCAAATTCTTCCAGTTCCGCCCCCGTGGGCAGAACACCCCAGATAAGGAGATAGGCGGTTTCGAGGAAGGTACTTTTTTCGGCGAGTTCCTCAATCCGAATGCCCCGATACTCTAAGATTCCCTTTTGCCCATCCACAAAGCTGATACTCGATTGGGCGGCGGGAATTCCTTCTAAACCTGGCCGATATTCACAAACTGTCATAGTTCTACTTTCCGTGGCGAAGATTAAGCCCTAACGCTAACTTACTTGATCTTTCCACCCTTACCGAAATTTTATAGAAAATTTTCGGTTCTGCCTCTCCCGTTCAGGATTGGGGAGAATTGGGCGGAAATTACCCCTATTTAGCGATTGCTTCGTCGATTTAGTCAACCCTGCCCGATCGCATTTTTTCTGGGCTTACTGTTGCGACTCTAGCTAGAGGACTTGATATTTATTTACTTTTATTGTAGCGAGACTATCTCGATCGACTCCATCAATCGATAATTTTTTTAAGTTTCTTCGGGATTAATATTTAACTCCCGCAGTTTTGCCGCTAACCTTTCGGCCCGTTGTCGTTCCGTTTCAGCCCGTTGTCGTTCCACTTCAGCCCGTTGTCGTTCCGTTTCGGCCCGTTGTCGTTCTTGGTTGTAACTGGTGAAAGGTTGACCATCGGGATAATACAAGAGTAACTCTGGTTGGGCTAATTGAAAACGAATGCCCAAGCGAGGACTTACCCAATTATCGAGATTTTCCAGACTTTCGAGCCGATTTTCCCGACGAATACAGCCACCCAAATCATTTTTATCGGGATTATAAATGTAGTATTCTTCCACACCATAACGGTCATAAAACAGTAGTTTTCTGGTCATTTCCGTTTGGGTATTACCCGGAGAGAGAATTTCAAAAACCACTTGCGGGGGGATATTGTTCTCTTTCCACTGTTGATAGGAACCTCTTTCCCCTTTCGGTCTGCCAAAAGCTACCATGACATCGGGTGCTTGCCGAGTCTTATTATCTCCCTCCACGGGATACCAGAGTAAATCACCGGCGACAAAAACATCGGCATTATTGGCAAATAACCAGTCTAGATTCGCTTTAATCGTCGTAATCCAGCGAAATTGTCTTGTATTGTCGGCCATCGGTTTACCATCGCTATCGGGATAGACGATTGTGGTTTTCGGGCTGTCGTCGAGTTGTCTAACCATTGCTTAACCCTAGAATTTCGTCTTGGCTTCCTTCATAGTATAACTTTACTATAAAAAACCAGGGCAAATATTTAGGGTTTGCTGAAAAAGTTTTTCCTGGGGACAGGGTGTGACCAACTGTCTGCATCATAACCGATAGTGTCTGCCGCCGTTCCCTGTACACGCGCTTGTTAGGCATCGGATTGGCTAGAGTGTAGACCTCTTGCATAAATCCGAAAACAAACGATAGAAACAATAATGGGAGGGACTTTCAGTTAATTATTTATTAGTAGTTGATAATCTTCAAAAATGTTGCTGTACAAGGATCGACTTAAGACTTTTGCAAGAGGTCTTGTATAAACTGGTGAAAGTCTGGTGATTTAATGAATTCTTGAAGGTCTTTTATTCCCTCTATAAATGAGGTTAACATCCACCCAAGCTCTTCAAGATGAGCTAATAATCGAGGGTTTTGTTCATCTAAAAAACTGATTAACTTATAATAGTCTTCTATAGAGCTAGTATCGAGTAGCGCTAAATCTTCATGAATCAACTTGTTTCGTTCCGCCACAATGTCTGAGAGAGCCTGTTTCTGAGCAGTTAAGAAATCTGGGTCACTATAGGAAACCTTAAATGACAAAGACATACCTAACTCAGAAGAGTCTAGTTGAGGTTCAGACTGACTATCATCCACTAGCACAGTGTTATGTAATTTCCCAACTAGGCTACCTAATGGTTGCTTACGAAATCTCTCATAATTGTCAACCAACTGGTTACGGGTTGATGTTGATAATTCCTCGCTCTGAGTCACTGAAAGTAGATACTTTAAAATACCTTCAATCTTTGAAAAATTAACTATATTTCTACCCAGCTTTCTTAGTGCTTCAGTTCTAACTACTTCAATATCTATCGGTTCATCCATGATTAATGGTAAGCTGTTGACTATCTAAATTATCTATTTTCACAGGTAATGGCAGCGAGGGAGCATATCATTTACGCAATGAGTAATTATACTTAGCCTAAAAGCCACTCTTAATCGTGTCTTGGAACGAAATAGAGGCTTTTAAAGACTGCGTACATGGAGAATTAAAACAAGAATTACCCTCGAAAAGCCAATTTTTCCACTAAGTATTTATGCTCATTGCAAAGGTGAGATGCTCCCGGCAGCGTGGCAGCGATGGTTAATTGCTCTCACCCCTAACTCCTCTCCCAGAACAAACGGCAGGGGTCTTTTGATAGACTAGAGTTATAGCCCCAGAGTAAGGAGCTAGGGGCAAGAAAAGCTTAATAATTGAGATGAACCGATCGAGCGAGAATATCGTCTAGAATTAATTAACTCAAAAAATCCTGACTGAATCTACCTTTAAGCAAACTTTTCTAAAAATGATGGCTGAATTACTGAGTCTAGTTCCTGCCAAGTCCCTCGAAACCGATGTAGTGGTAGGGGAAGCACCGGCAGTATGTCCCCTTCCTCCAGTCACGGTTAGTAATGATACCCTACTTATTTCCCTGATCGATCGCCTGCGACGTACTTTGGAAAATCATCGTGGCGAAAATCAAATTGTGGTGATGCAGGATTTCCCGGATCCCGATGCTCTTTCTAGTGCCTGGGCCTATCAAATTATCGCCGAACAGTACGATATTCACTGTGATATAGTCTATGCGGGTACTCTCTCCCATCAGGAAAATGTCGCCTTGGTAAAACTAACGGGTTTACCGGCTAAACGTTGGGGAGTCCATACCCTCAAGGATAGAGATCTTTCGGTTTATCAGGGTTGTGTTTTTGTCGATGGTCAGGGAACCAATAGTCAGTTAACCACTCTGGTTAAACAGGCAAAAATTCCCATTATTGCCGTGATTGATCATCATACTCGCCAAGGGGAGCTAGAGGCGGAATTTGTCGATATTCGTCCCCAAATCCGGGCAACAGCGACGATATTAACCCAATATATCCAAAAAGGGTTAATAAGTTTTAATAGTAGCGATACCGTCCATGTTAAGTGTGCCACAGCCTTGATGCACGGATTGCGATCGGATACGAATAATTTAATGCAAGCGCAAGAGTGTGAATTTATCGCTGCTGGTTATCTCAGTCGTTTCTACGATGCTCAATTATTAAACGCTGTCCTGCAATCGGCCAGATCCCGACGGGTGATGGATGTGATTGAACGGGCCCTGAAAAACCGTATTATTAAAAATAATTATTCGATCGCCGGGGTCGGTTATTTGCGTTATGATGACCGAGATGCGATTCCCCAAGCTGCAGATTTTTTGGTGACAGAGGAAAATGTTCACACGGCTTTAGTTTATGGTATCGTTCACGATGAAGATGAGGAGATCGAGTTAGTCATCGGTTCTATGCGTACCAGTAAAATTACCCTAGATCCCGATGAATTTCTCAAAGAAGCTTTCGGACAGGATAACCAAGGTCGCTTTTTTGGTGGTGGTCGTTATATGGCCGGAGGTTTTGAAATTCCTATCGGTTTTCTCGGTGGTTTTAATAATAATGCCGAATACGCAAAACTCAAGTGGGAACTGTATGACACCCAAATTAAACAGAAACTTTCCCATCTAGTTAACCCCGATGAAAAGGTAATTCGCACCTAGGTATTAAATCTCAGCTATTTATTATCATCACCAAGACCGACCCGACACTGATATGAAACTTTATTTTGTGCGTCATGGATTAGCAGGACAATCGGGGGATTATCTCAACGATAGGGAACGTCCTTTAACCGAGGAAGGTAGGGCCAAAACTGCTAAAGTTGCCCAAAGATTAGGACAGTTGGGGGTGAAATTTGACCTAATTTTGACCTCTCCCCTGGTGCGTGCCGTGCAAACCGCCGAAATTTTGCAAAAAGCGGGTTTAAGCCGTAAAATTGAGCAATTTAATCCCCTATCTCCCAACGGCAATATTCAAGATTGGGTGCAATGGTGGCAAAAGTCGGACTATCAGCGAGAGGAAAACGCGCTCGCACTGGTGGGCCACGAACCGGATTTAGGCTATTGGACGGAAATGCTAGTTTGGGGCAAGTTTCAAGGAAAATTATCGGTCAAAAAAGCGGGAATAATTGGTCTAGAGGTTCCCAATCAACAAAATCCCCTAGGCAAGTGTGAGTTATTCTGGTTGACAGCCCCGAAATTACTCCTCTAGGAATTAAATAAACTAAAATCATGACCGCTGCCTTTCCCACAAAAGACACAGATAATTTCCTCGGTATTTTGAGCAGCTACTAATTGGGATTTTCAAGTATGATAAGTAGTCGTGCAAAATTAATTTCCTAGTGAAGATAGGCAAAAGGCAAAAGGCAGGAGGCAAGAGGTGGTTAGATATGTGTAATTAATTTTGCTTAGGTACTTACCATCAAAAAATTATGCAAGAGTTCTACTAAATTAGGTTATACTTCACCTTGAGGATAAGGGCTGTAAGTGACTTTCACCGCTCCCACTTTCTCAGCACTGATAGAGTTAGAGCAACTTCTTTACCTTTCTCCTCAATAAAATCTAGCAATTCCTTGGCGGTGCTTTTATCTTCATCTACTTTGGTGTTAAGATTGACAGCTTTGAGGTCAAAGTTTTTGGCTTCGATTTCTTCACGGGTGACTGTCCAACTTCTCTCACTATCTTCTCGGTTGGGTAATAGTTCTAGAAACTCCTGAAAGTGATTCATCATCAGGGGTTTGCGCTTGGTAACTTTGACATCGGACAGGTCATAATACCAGATTTTTTCAGTGGGTTTGCCTTTAGTAAAAAAGAGGATGTTAGCTTTAACACCCCCACCGGCAGCCACAAAAGTCCCTGCGGGCAAACTAACGATACACCAGAGGTTACAGTCGTTTAATAGTTTTCGTTTGCTCTGGACAAAGGCATTTTCATTGGTGCGAAATAACACCCCTTCATCTAGGACGATGCCGCAGCGTCCCCCTCAGTTCGGCTGGGGTGGGAAATTGGCTGAGGGGTTGAGGGGGTGAAGTTATATTCGTCGTGCGATCATATTCGACAAAAAGATGACCGTTACAGGAGTACACAAACGGTACATTTAACCCTTTGGCATAGCGTTTGACCTGTTCTAAGCCTTCAGTGGGGGGCGCATCTTCCTTTTTTGCTTCTATTAGGGCGACGGCTAAGGGTTGGCTGTCGCTACTGACGGCCACTCGCAGGGTATAATCGATCCTTCCCCTGGCGCGTTCGGCTTCCCCATCGATAATTTGAATGGCCCCTGGCGTTTCTTCTCGCTTGAGACAATCCTCTGTCCATCCTCTTTGATGCAGGACGGGGTCAATTAATTTGGCTCTGGTGTCTGTTTCTCCTAATCCCATGGTTCTCTCAAGACAGTAAACAGATAACTAATGAATGATACTAAAATCTGGTTATTAAAAACTGATTATCTATTGCCCCTATTGCCTTTTGCCTGTTCTGATATGTAGCCTATACTCAACTGATAACTGATAACTGATAACTCAGCTTAACTAACTATTTTTCGCCTCTAATTTGGTCAAACGACTTTTAAGTTCCTGATTTTCCTGTTTCATTTTTTCTAATTCCTCGCGAATTTCCTGAATTGCTTTGTCGGAACCTAATTTTTTCTGGACTTTTTGTACTGCTTCCTCGGCTACACGACGGACGCGACCATCGGGAGTTCGATCGCTCAAAGCTTGTAAAATAACGATAGCTTTGGCATTTTCTATCTGTCCTAAAGCGTTACACACTGCCACTTGCGTCAAGAAAAAAGTTTCCTTGGCAATGGTTTCTAAACGTTCCAAAATTACGGTTAATTTATCCGTGCTTTGTCCGGAAGAAATCGCTCCCAGGGCGCGGATAGCTCCTAATCTCAGGGGTTGAGGCGTGCCTAAAGCTGTGTAGGTCAAAATTGACTCCAAAGCCGCCGGCGAGGTTTTTAACTGGCTTAAACCCCCAATTGCGCCCGCTCTTACTACCTCATTCCACCCCTTTCTTAACTGTAAAATATGATTGAGCAGGTCAATAATTTCCCCTTCTTGATTTTGCAATTGTCCCACGGCCATAGAGCCTAATCCTCGGGCCGTGGCCGCTTCCACATAATAACTAGCATCTCCGGCTTCTAGTAGGGATTTAAGCGCGTTATAACTATCTAAGGTTTTAATTTCACTTAATCCCTCGACAACTGCCCGACGTACTTGTGCTTTTTCATCGTTTAAACCTTTAATTAAAGCAGTAACTGCCTGATCTAAACCAAGAGTTGCTAACTGTTTGGCCACCTCCACACGCACCCCCCAAAAAGGCTCATTTTCTAGGGATGTCCCTAAAGCTTCGATCGCTTCTAAACCGCCTTTTTTAGCAATGGCTATGGCTGCATAGATACGGGAAATCGGGTCGGGATCCTGTTGTAATTGCGCTTTTAATTCACCGATGGGATACTCAAGAGTGACGGTTTTGAGGAAATTATTACCCCGATCAAACTTGACAAAATCGGGCTTTTGTGCTAGGGGAAAATAGAAAGTTTGTTCTTTTTGGTGAATCCGCAGATTGTAGGTAAGATCTTCAGAGTTGAGATAGGCAAAAGCGACGGGAATTTTCAAGTCGAATAGTTCCTTTTCGTCCTGGGTTTGGGTGACAGTTAATTGGGCTAAATTATTCTGATTGTCCCAACTGTAGGCAACCTTATAATCGGGATGACCACCGCGATAAACGTACTGATCAAAGAGGAATAATAAATTGTACCCGGTCGCTTTTTCGATCGCCCGTAATAAGTCCACAGTTTCCACGGTTTTATGGGCATTATCTCGCACAAAAGTCTGAATCGCTTTTCCGAATAAATCTTCCCCTAAAATAGAGCGGATCATGTGATAAACACAAGCACCTTTTTCGTAGAGATGACGATCATAAAGTTCGATCGCTTCTCGATAAACATGAGTAACAATCGGACGACGATAGCGGGAAGTATCTTCTTCTAAATAACTTCTTGCTTCCCCTAATAAATAATAACTAGCAGCTGCTTTTCCGTATTCCGATTCTGTCCATAAAACCTCAGAATAGGAAGCCATTCCCTCTTTAATCCAAGCGTGAGACCAGTGTTTAATTACCACTAAATCACCGAACCATTGATGAGCTAATTCATGGGCAACTAAGCTTTCTGTCCAAGTATGATCGATGCTGGCTCTTTGATCAATTAAACAGCGATCGGTTAAAATTGTGGTGGAGGTATTTTCCATCCCACCAAAAATAAAATCATCTACACAAACTTGCGCGTATTTGGGATAGGGATAGGGATAACCAAACTTTTGGCTAAAAAACTCGATCATGCGGGGAGTTTTACCCATACTTCTTTGGCCCTCTTCTTCCCGTCCTTTTTCCACATAATAAGTGACAGGAACACCATTCCATGAGTCGCATAATTCGGCAAAATCTCCCACCGCAAGAGTCATTAAATAGGTGGGATGAATTTGCTTTTGTGACCAGTGATAAATTCTGTCTTCACCAACGGTTGCCACCGAGATTAATTGCCCGTTAGAAATAGCGATATAGGGTTGGGGAATTTTAACCCGAATTTCGGAGGTAGCTAATTGACCGGGGTAATCAAAACAGGGAAACCAAAAGCGAGAATCTTCATCTTCTCCCTGGGTCCAAATTTGAATCGGTTTATCGGGATAATATTCATCGGGGCCGATAAAATATAATCCCCGTTGTGGTTGCTTAACCTCATAGTTAATCGTGAGGATAATCGGTTTATCGGTAGTGGGTTGTAGCAGATGAATAGTCAGGAGAGACCGATCATAGTCAAAGGGTTGACTGATACCTTCAATGAACACAGAATTAATATTTAAATCCACCGCGTCCAGAGTTAAACTGCTAATTCCCTGACGAATGGGGGTGAGGGTAATCTGACAGCTGCCCTGAAAACTTTGTCGGGGAATATCAATAATTAAATCGAGAAAAATATGATTAACTTGTCCGGGTCGATCGGGGTTATAATGGGGTTTAGCCCCCGGTAATTCAAAGGGTTGACGCTGATTATTTTCCGTGTCGATGGTGAGATGAGACATATTAGCCCTAACTTGCTGATTTTTCTCCGGTAAACTTAAATTAACACGATCGGTCGTCCCTTTCCTTGCTAACAATAATCCCCCCCCTATGAATCTCCCTTCCTTTCTCTGGTTATGGAAAATTGCCGCTTGGTCGATGGGATTTACCCTCTTTGCCTATTTTTTACTAGCGGTTTCGGGGGTAAACATGGGTTATCGACGACTCGCGGGCCAATCTCGACCGAAATGGTTAAGACCCTTTCATCTCCTCAGCGGCCTGATCATGGTTGCTTTGGTCTTAATTCTGCTGGGAATCGGATTAGTGGGAACAATCGGTCATTATGGCAGTTTAGGCCACTCTTCCCACCTGATAGCGGGTTTATCGGTGGTTTTTCTGGTTTTTGTTTCGGCAATTAGCGGCCTGAACATTACAACTCGTCCACCTCTAGCGCGGTCTCTCCACATCGGCACTAATCTTTTATTGTTTCTGGGTTTTCTTTTTGTTACCCTAACAGGATGGGATGTGGTCCAAAAATATCTACAATAAAAATAGTCGGCGATCGAGTGGAGACTGTTTGATCGAGAAAAACTAGCTATCTCATCCCGAAAAATCGCTTTTTAGTGACAGAATACTCACCCCCAAATCATTATGCAAACCGTCGAATCAGAAGCTATTAACACGATGTCAGTGCCAAAAAAAGGTCTTCCAGTAACAATTATTACTGGGTTTCTTGGTAGTGGTAAGACTACTCTCCTCAATCATATTCTCAGCAATCAACAGGGTTTAAAAACTGCTGTTCTTGTCAATGAATTCGGTGAAATCGGTATCGATAACGAACTGATTATCAGCAGTGATGACAGCATGGTAGAATTAAATAATGGCTGTATTTGCTGCACAATTAACGAGGATTTAATTCAAGCGGTTTATAAAGTTCTCGAACGTCCCGAAAAAATCGATTATTTAGTCGTAGAAACCACGGGATTAGCCGATCCTTTACCGGTAGCTTTAACCTTTTTAGGTACAGAATTACGGGAAATGACCCGTTTAGATTCCATTGTCACTATGGTGGATTGTGCCAATTTCAGTCTCGATTTATTCAACTCGCAAGCGGCCTTAAGTCAAATCACCTACGGTGATATTATTGTTCTCAATAAAACCGATCTAGTGGATGAAGGGGATGTGGATTCTTTAGAAATAAGAATCCGGGACATGAAGGAAGGAGCGAGAATTATTCGTACTAGCAAAAGTCAAGTCCCTTTACCCTTAATTCTCAGCGTCGGACTATTTGAATCGGATAAATATTTCGACACAGAAGAAGAACACCACGATCATCATCACCACGATCACGACCATTGCGATCATGATCACGACCATGATCACCACCACGATCACGATCATGATCATCACGACCATTCCAATCATTTAGAGGTGGATGGATTTACTTCTATTTCCTTTGCTAGTGACCAACCTTTTTCGATTCGGAAGTTCCAATATTTCCTCGATAATCAGTTACCGGAAAGCGTTTTCCGCGCTAAGGGGATTCTCTGGTTTGATGAAAGTCCTAAACGTCATATTTTCCACCTCAGTGGTAAACGTTTCACTCTCGAAGATGACGAATGGAAAGGTAGTCCGAAAAATCAGCTAGTTCTTATCGGTCAAAATCTCGATCATGAAACCCTAAAAGAACAGATTAACAATTGTCTCAGTTTACCTGCTGTCAATCGCGGTAAAGGATTTGGGAAATAAACCCCGCTTTGTAAATCTACTAAGTTGGGATTTTTAAGGGGAAACTCTCTGCTAAAGTCGGGCATTACTTTCGATTTTTTCCCTCAATCCAAGCTTTTGGGGGGTTCTACCCCCCAAACCCCCCGTTGGGGGCGTGGCGCCGCCCCCAAACCCCCCGCGCATTAGCTTTTCGGTGGGATGCTTACAGGCAGCTGCTGATCCATTTGTCATCATCTAAAAGTCACCGATAATTGCTGATTGTCGGTATTTCTGCCTTCCTAACTCCTGACTCTAAGGACAATTTTTTGATTTTTACAAGAGGTCTATTGACCTTCTTGAGGTACTTTTCCTCCTAAAGATTCCACGATCGAGCGAGTATTTTCCCTGAGCATTTTTACATAACTATCCCCTCTAGTACCCACCGCACCGATCGAATCAGAATATAATTGTTGTGGTGCTAATTTCACCCCCGCTTCTTCCGCTACAGTGGTAATTAAAGCGGGATTAATAGTCGTCTCGGCAAAGATAGCAGCAACCTGGAGATTTTTAATAGCATCGGCTAGATTTTTCACCGTTTGGGCGCTAGGTTGTTCTTCGGTACTAATGCCAATTAAAGTTCCTGCAACTTTTAAACCATAGGCATGAGCATAATACTGAAAAGCGTCATGAGTGGTGACTAATTGCCTTTGGGAAGGGGGGATAGTTTTAATAGCAGCAGTAATCCAGCGATCAAGATTTTCTAATTCCCTGATTAATTGGGCGGCATTTTCAGTAAAAATCTCTTTATCTTCGGGACTTAATTCCATCAATTGATCTCGGATTTTCTCCACCATGATTATCCCATTTTTAGCCGAACCCCAAACATGGGGATCGGGTACTTTCTGCCCCTCTTTTTCCAGTTGTAAAGGTGTAATGGCTTCTCCCACAGCCACTTTTTTAGCTTTAACTGCCGTAGAATTGATCATTTTAATTAACCCCGGTTCGAGATTATAACCGTTATAGAGAATTAAATCGGCTTTTTCTAAAGCCACACTATCGGCGGGAACTGGTTCATAAACGTGAGGATCATCCCCCGGTTTTAAAATGTCTTGATGGTCAATTTCTTCACCGCCCACTCGTGCGGTTAAATCGGCGATAATTGTGCTAGTGGAGATTACCTTGGGTTTTTGGTTATCGGTGGTATTAACCGAAGCATTACAAGCAACCAATCCCAAAAATAAACAGGATAAAATTAGTTTTTTCATCGGGAAATAGAGATGAGGGTTTAGAGGTTAGAGATGGGGGGAAATGGCATTGATATCTATCTTGATTTTTTTCCTGACTAAAGACTCCTTTTACTATTAAAATAGAGAATAGAGAAGGTGTAAATTCAAGAGATATGGATAACCAAGCCCCGATTAAACTACCGAAAACCAGCGAATCCGACCACCTCAAGCGAATTCGTCACACCACCTCCCATGTGATGGCGATGGCGGTGCAGAAATTATTCCCGAAAGCCCAAGTTACTATCGGGCCTTGGACTGAAACCGGATTTTACTACGATTTTGATGTGCCGGAACCTTTTACCGATAAGGATCTCAAGGACATCAAAAAAGAGATGGTCAAAATTATCAATAAAAAACTGCCGGTGATTCGCGAGCAAGTTTCTCGGGAAGAGGCGGAAAAGCGCATTAAAGCGATTAATGAGGTCTATAAGCTGGAAATTCTGGCGGGAATTCAAGAACCCATCACCCTTTATCATCTTGGTGACGCTTGGTGGGATTTGTGCGCCGGTCCGCACCTAGATAATACAATTGAACTAGACCCGAAAGCGATCGAATTAGAGACGGTAGCGGGTGCTTATTGGCGCGGAGATGAGAATAAAGCCCAATTACAGCGCATTTATGGCACAGCTTGGGAAAATCCCCAACAATTAGCCGAATACAAGCGCCGCAAACAAGAAGCCCTCAAACGCGACCATCGGAAATTAGGCAAAGAATTAGGTTTATTTATTTTCTCTGATTCTGTCGGACCGGGGTTGCCTTTATGGACACCGAAAGGAACTTTAATTCGTTCTTTGTTAGAAGATTTTCTCAAAAAAGAACAGTTAAAACGCGGTTATTTACCCGTAGTTACTCCCCATATTGCTCGCGTCGATTTGTTTAAAATTTCCGGTCACTGGCAAAAGTACAAAGAAGATATGTTTCCCATGATGGCAGACGATGAGGAATCTGCTAGTAAGGAAATAGGATTTGTGCTCAAACCGATGAACTGTCCTTTTCATATTCAAATCTATAAAAGTGATTTGAGATCCTATCGGGAATTGCCGATGCGTTTGGCGGAATTCGGGACAGTTTATCGTTACGAACAATCGGGAGAATTGGGAGGATTAACTAGAGTTCGCGGTTTTACCGTCGATGATTCCCATTTGTTTGTCACTCCCGAACAATTAGACAAGGAATTTTTAAGCGTTGTTGATTTAATTTTGACGGTGTTTAAGAGTTTACAATTAAAGAATTTTAAGGCGCGATTGAGTTTTCGTGACCCCGAATCGGATAAGTATATCGGTTCCGATGAAGCTTGGGAAAAGGCAGAATCAGCGATTAGAAAAGCGGTGCAAACTTTGGGGATGGATTATTTTGAAGCCCCCGGAGAAGCGGCTTTTTATGGTCCAAAATTAGACTTTATTTTCCAAGATGCCCTCGAAAGAGAATGGCAGTTAGGAACGGTACAGGTAGATTATAATTTACCCGAACGTTTTGAACTAGAATACGTTGCCGAAGATGGTAATCGTAAACGTCCGGTGATGATTCATCGCGCACCTTTTGGTTCTTTGGAACGTTTAATCGGTATTTTAATCGAAGAATACGCGGGAGATTTTCCTCTTTGGTTAGCCCCTGTCCAGATACGATTATTACCGGTTAGTGATACTCAATTAGATTACGCTAAAGAGGTGACAGCGAAAATGCAATTGTTAGGAATTCGCGCCGAAACCGATACCAGTGGCGAACGTTTGGCTAAAATGATTCGCAATGCTGAAACTGAAAAAATCCCCGTGATGGCAGTGGTGGGGGCAAAGGAAATGGAAACTAATAGTTTAAGTATTCGCACCCGTGCCACGGGCGATTTAGGAGTAATTAGCGTCGAGGAAGTGGTGGCAAAATTAGAAACTGCCATCCAAAATCACGGTAATTTTTAAGCGTTTGCTTATCTAATTCTATGGGGACAGAAAATATTTCTGTCCCAGTATTTTTGATAAGTACCTAAGCAAAATTAATTACACATTTCGATAAAGCTTTTGCCTATTGCCTCTTGCCTCTTGCCTATCTTCACTAGGAAATTTATTTTGCACGACTACTTAAAGCGAGGAGATTTTTCCTGATTATCCTTTAGGTATCATCATCTTTTTGAAAGGGATTTTCCCCAATGCCTAGGCCTTTTTTGCTCTGTTTTAAGTCTTTCCAGAGGGCTTTAATTTTTTGATAGGCTTCTAGAGAACTGATTTTGCCCCCCGTTTCCAGATTACAAATAAAACTGACTTTTTGGGCAAATTCCTGTAAATTGGCGTTAAATAGCAAATTCTCCGGCTTAAATTCTCCATAGTAGGGGGCGCGAGGATAGAGAAAATCCTCCTTGCGGCGATCGGGGAGATTTGGGTTATCATCGTTAGGAGGATTCTGATTCATAGGGCGACGGCGGGTAATTTTGCGGAATTTCTTTAGATTTTTCGGTAATGGGAATGGGAGATAATATCAGTTGTTGGCTATCATTGGGGATTTAAGTAAAAACTGGGCCGATTCGCCAAAAGTTGACCCTGGGGATCGTGACACTTTTTGGCTATAGGTTAAGATTCGGTCGCAAAATGTTGACAGTTATCTTTAAGCAGCAATTATACATTATTTTTTTCAACAATCATCTCCCCGATGATATAAATTTTTTGTCTAAGTTGATCGCCAAAATTTACTGCTGCCGCTATCTGATTAACCATCGATTTTTGTTTATCAATTGCCGAGGATGATAACTATGGAAAAACTCTATGAAGGTAAGGCCAAAATTCTCTATCAAACCGATGATCCCGATATTCTCCTCACTTATTACAAAGACGATGCCACGGCTTTTAATGCCCAAAAACGCGGGCAAATTGTCGGCAAAGGGGAAATTAACTGTACTGTCTCCACTGCCCTATTTCAATGGTTAGAATCCCTAGGAATACCTACCCATTATATTGATCGCCCTAGTTCTAGGGAAATGCGCGTCAAGGCGATTAAAATCATTCCCTTGGAAGTAGTAGTCAGAAATATTGCCGCCGGGAGTTTGTGCAAGCAAACGGGATTAAAGGAGGGGAAAGTTTTACCTTTTCCTCTTGTAGAATTTTACCTCAAGGATGACGCTTTGGGCGATCCTTTGTTAACGCCCGATCGCATAAAAGTGATCGATATTGCCAGCGAGGAGCAAGTCAATCAGTTACGAGATTTAGCCCTGCAAATCAATCAATATCTACAAGAATTTTTTGATAAGTGCCAGATTATTCTCGTCGATTTTAAGTTAGAATTTGGAGTTGATAAAACGGGCAAAATTTATCTAGGTGATGAAATTAGCCCCGATACCTGTCGTCTCTGGGATAAAACCCAAGAGGATGCTCAAGCGCGCATTCTCGATAAGGATCGTTTTCGTCGCGATTTAGGAGATGTGGAAACTGCCTATCAACAAGTACAAGCAAGAGTTTTAAAACAGATAGAGAGTTTATAACTTTGGGGTGTGTTAGCGAGCGCGTAACGCACCTTAATTGAGATTAGCAATTTAATAATTTATGTCAAGAAGAATTATCGGGTTAACAGGGGGAATAGCCTGTGGTAAATCCACGGTTTCCAATTATTTAGAAAATATCTACAAAATTCCTGTCCTTGATGCGGATATTTATGCCCGGGAAGCAGTGGAAAAAGGTTCGGCAATTTTAGAGAGAATTTTTCAGCGTTATGGCAGAAAAGTTAAAACTGAGGATAATTCCCTTAATCGCCAACAGTTAGGAGAGATTATTTTTAATAATCCCGAGGAAAAAATCTGGTTAGAAAGTCAGATTCATCCCTACGTTAGAGAATGTTTTAAGCGGCATTTAGAGCAGTTAGAAGCCCCGATAGTTGTTTTTTCTGTTCCTTTATTATTGGAAGCCAAACTAACCCATTTAGTCACAGAGATTTGGGTGGTTTCATGCAGTTTCGAGCAACAAATTCAACGCTTAACGACTAGAAATAACTTAACTAGAGAACAAGCGATCGCTCGGATTAATAATCAAATGCCTTTAGCCGAAAAAATTGCCTTAGCTGATATTGTTTTAGACAATTCCGGGGATTTAGAAGCTTTATATACTCAGATCGATCGAGCTATACAATAGGCATTGAGCTTAAAACAACCAGGCAAATTTTCCCACCCCGAATTTTACATAGAGAATGATTGCCAAAACCAATAAAAATAGAAAGCCAATAATTAATAAATAGTCTTTATTGGTTAAGATTGATTCCTGTAAAAATGTGCGATCGGGATCACCAGAGAAAGCTTTAGCTTGTAGAACTACCTCTAATTTTTGCGATTTAGCCATAGCGTTTAAAATTAAAGGTACAGCGATAGAAGCGTAAATTTTTCCTTTTTGTAACCAACCCATTTTTTCTATTGCTAATCCTCGTAATCTTTGAGCAGAAATAATTGATCGGGATTCTTCTACTAGGAGAGGAAATAAACGCAGGGTAGAGGAAAAGATAAAGACTATTTTGTAGGGAATTCTGGCTTTAGTTAAACTCACCATCATCTGATTTATATCAGTGGTAAAAATAGCGAGAGGAATAATTAAAACCATGGTGAGAGTTTTAAAGATCACATTTAAACCGTAGAGGGTTCCCTCGACAGTCATTTGAGCAGAACCGACAGTTAATAAGGGAGTTAATTCAGTTTTTCCCGTTAAAGTTTTTACCTGTTCCACATTAAAAAATCCCATGGTAATTAATAAGAATAGATAAAAAGGAGCCATGAATTTAAAAATGGTGAGGAGATAAGACCATTTTACCCCCGCCCAGAGACAAGCTAAAGCGACAATAAGAGTTAGTAAACCGCCAGCGAGGGGACTTTCCCAGGTAAAAGCGATGAGAGTAACCACGATCATCATGGTTAATTTTGTCCGAAAATCTAGGCGAGTAAAAGGAGAATCTCGATCGACGGTTTGCCAGTTAAATGATTGCATAATCAAGAAAAAAGTTAGTAAGGGAATGAGTTAATTACCCATCCCCATCAATTCCCTAGGAAGGGTTAGCAATTCTGTTCATTTGCTCTTGAATTTCGGGGTTATAAATCTGGAGATAATTCCAATAATTACCAAACACCGATTCTATATAACCCTTAGTTTCTCTAAAGGGAATATTCTCGACAAATTCATCGTGATCGCTAAAATCGAAACGCTGTTTCCATTTGGAAACTGCCCCAGGTCCGGCGTTATAACTAGCCACGGCAAAAAGTGAATTTCCGGCGAATTTATCGTGGGTATAATCGAGATACCATGTCCCCATCATAATGTTATCTTCGGGATTAGTTAAAGAATAACTTTTATTGCCAGTATTACCCGCGATATATTTACCCGTATCGGGCATAATTTGCATTAATCCCACTGCCCCCACAGGAGAACGAATTTCTTTTTCAAAGCGGGATTCTTGCCGGATTAAAGCCGTCACTAGCAGGGGATTTAATTGTCTATCTTTTGACCATTGCAGGATGGTATCGTAGTAGGGGAAAGGGAATAAAGCGTGCCAGTATTTATCATTTTGTCGCAGGGCTTTCCATGCTTCCCTTTCCTCCGGGGTATCTCTTTCTCGCAAGCGCCAAATCAGGTTAATTCCTTCTAAATTTTGATTGCGAGAGAGTTTATATAAACCGAGGTTAAATTGTTCGTCAACGGTTAAATTCCAAGGATCGACAATTTCTGCTTGCCAGAGATTCCAAGCGTCCGTATCTTCACCAATTCGATATAATTCCTTGAAAGCTTCCGAACCGGCGGGGGGATCGTTACGAGTGGCGGGTTTGACGGTGGTAGGATTATAGGAGCGGACAGTGGTAAAATCCCCCACGTCCCAACCTAATAAAACCGCCGAGCGCCAAGCATAATAGGAATGGGGATAACGAGAAATAGTGTAGGTAAAAGCTTCTTTTGCTTCTTGGTTTTTGCCGAGTTTTTGCGCCCATTTTCCCACCCAAAAGGCCGCTTTCGGGGCAGTTTGACTATCGGGATTATTAACCGCAATTGGCTGCGCCCACTGCCACGCCTTGGCGTAATCACCGGATTTAGCGGCTCTTTGGGCTATTAACCAGCGATAATCGGCGGCTTCGTCGGATTTTGGGTATTTATTTAATAAAGTCTGCCATGTTTGACTAGCGGCCTGGGCATTAGTTGAGTCCAGTAATTTGGCTTTCGCTTCCAAAGCTTCCGGAGCGCGATCGGGAAATTGCTTGACAATGCGATCGAGATATGCTATAGCATCGCGGTTAGGAGAAATTTGGGCGAGTCGCAGTAATCCTAAACCGGTTTCTGGGGCCTGGGGATAGGTTTTAATTAATTTTTGGTAAGCGCTGCGAGCTTCTGGCAGTTTTTTGGCAATTTGTAGCCCGCGAGCGTAACGATAGGCTTGCTCGGGGCTAGGAGTGGCTTGAGCATAGGCTTTATAGGCTTTTTCGTACAATCCCGACTGCCAATAACCGGCCCCAATCATTGCCCAATCCGCCGGAGTTAACTGCTCGGCGTAGTCTTTCACCAAACGATCGCGGGCTTGATTGAGGGTAGGATCAAAAGGATTAGCCTTGGCTAACTGCAACCATAGGGGAAATTGATCGGGATTTTCTTGAAGACGTTGGCGAATTAAAGCCAAAGTACGCGGGTGTCGGGGGTATTCCTTGAGCAATTTCTCATGATAACTGGGGTCGTATTTGCCCAAAGAGTAGTAAGCTTCCGCCACTACGGGCGATTGGGGATAGGTTTCCAGTAATTTTTGCCAAATTTCTCGCGCTCTTTCACTATCGTTGCTTAATTCGTAGGCGCGTCCCTGTTTGAGGAGAATCTGGGGAGCGAGGACAGGATATTGTTTTTCTAAGCCTTCTAATTGTTTTAAAGCCGGACCCCCTTCATATTTTCTCAATAAATCCATAGCCAGGAGATAGCGGGCGCGACTACGATCTAAAGAGGGTGCATTGGCATCGGCAACATCTTTTAACTTGACATCTCGCTCGGTTTGTGGTAAGGAAACGCTATCAACCACGGCAGAGGGTTGGTTAGGATCTTGGCTAGGAAGCGAGGCACTATTGCGATCGAGCCAAGGGAGAATTTTCGGGTGAAAGAGAAAGAGACTGGTGAGAGTAAAAAGCGCAACCCCAGAACCTAGTCCAAGAATGAGCGGGGTGTGAGGGGGGAATTTCTTAAACATTACCTTATTCAAGACAGTAACTCAACATACATTATCAGTGATCGTGGTGACAGGTTGTTTGTTTCAATCAGGTTGGGGAAGTGGGGTGTGGGGTGTGGGAATTATGAATTATGAATTATGAATTATGAATTGGGGAGCAGGGAGCACCGGAGAAGGGAGAATAAATAAAATAATCTCCTATCTCCTGACTCCTGACTCCTGACTCCTGATCACTGATTACTGAGATATGGTACGCTAAACAGGATTTAAGTATTATTAATGATTGCTATGAAACAAGGCGGCGTGACGGTTTGGTTAACGGGATTGAGCGGTGCGGGGAAAAGCACGATTACCGAGGCATTACAGGCAAAATTAATCGCTGAAGGCTATTCCATTGAAGTTCTCGATGGCGATGTAGTACGGACGAACCTCACCAAAGGTTTAGGATTTAGTAAAGAGGATCGCGATGAAAATATCCGTCGCATTGGTTTTGTGTCTAATTTGCTCACCCGTCACGGTGTGATTGTCCTAGTTTCGGCTATTTCTCCCTATCGTGAGATTCGCGAGGAAGTACGGGAAAAAATCGGCAATTTTGTCGAAGTTTTCGTGAATGCTCCCTTAAACGTCTGTGAGGCCCGCGATGTGAAAGGATTATATAAAAGAGCGCGTGCTGGCGAAATCAAGTCTTTTACGGGAATTGATGATCCCTATGAACCACCTTTTAACCCAGAAGTGGAATGCCGCACCGATTTAGAGACTTTAGAGGAAAGTGTCGCCAAAGTCTGGAACAAATTGACGGAATTAGGCTACATTCATCAAGCGGTGGCGGTTTAATCCCAGAATAACTTTGTATTATTGGAAAATATCGTAGGGACGTGGACTACAAACGTCTCTACCCCCCGATTAACCCCTTAAGCAAATTTGTTAGTTAATCCCCTTTTCTTCAGTACCTAAGCCAAGTTAATTATCTCTCTGACTAACCCTCTGGTCAAAGTGCAAGACTGTCTAAACAGTAATCAGTGATCAGTAAACAGTAAACAGTGAAAAGACAGCAGGAAACTTCTATTTAATACTGCTGACTTAAAACTCAAATCTGATAACTGATAACTGTCTCCTATCTCGACTAGCAAATTAATTTTGCAGGAATACTTAATAAGTAAGTAGTTATAATTGAAGAGAAGATAGATTTTGCCTTTGATCCCCCCTTAATCCCCCCTTAATAAGGGGGGTGCCGACAGTTTTTAACACCTACCTACATATTTAAAGGCACTAAATTATTTTGAAATCTCGCTCTAGTTATTGGAACCTCATTCCCTATCTCCGTCCCCAAACCCAAACAATTATTTTGGCGTTTATCTGTACGATCGGATTTACGGTATTTTGGCCGATTTTAGCTTGGTTAGCTGGACAAATGGCCAGATATATCGGCGAGGGAAATGTGCAAGCATTGGCGACACTTTCGGGGGTGGGGGCAGTGGTTTTTTTACTGCGGGGAATGTCTCAGTATGGGCAAGATTCCCTGATGGCAAAAGCTTCTTTAAAAATTGCCCTCGAATTAAGAAAAAAAGTTTATGCTCACCTGCAAACCCTCGGTTTAAATTACTTTGAAACTGCCAAAACTGGTGATTTATCCTATCGTTTAACGGAAGATATTGATCGCATTGGGGAAGTAATTAACAAATTTTTCCATGATTTTATCCCCTCAGCCTTACAGTTAATTGTCGTCTTTGCCTATATGTTTATTGTTAACTGGCAATTGACGATCGCTGTCATTATTATCGCTCCTTTGTTGGGAGTTTTGGTGGGATTTTTTGGTGAAAAATTATTACAATATGCTCGTCGCGCCCAAGCGAAAATATCTAATCTTTCTTCGTTATTAACCGAAGTTTTTGGCGGTATTCGTGTGGTGCAAGCTTTCGCAGCTGAAGATTATCAAACCCAGCTTTTTGCCCAAGAAGCGGAGGAAAATCGCCGCGCTCAATACCTATCAGAATCCACCAAAGCTTTACAATACGTCGTGGTGGGATTTTTGCAAGCGATGGGAGTTATCTTTTTATTCTTCCTTGCGGGTTGGCAAATTTCCCAAAAGAATTTAACTGGTGTTGAGTTTGTTAGTTATGTGGCGGCGGTGGCTATGTTAATCGATCCCATCGCCCATATTACCAGTAATTATAATCAATTTAAACAGGGTCAAGCCTCCATGGATCGGATTTTTGAATTGTTAGCTATTTTGCCAACAATTACCGAAAAACCCAACGCGATCGATCTGTCACTCCATAGCAAAGAAGTTGAATATTGTCAAGTAAATTTTTCTTACAATGAGGACAGACAGGTTTTAAAAAATATTAATTTTACTGCACACGCTGGCGAAATGATTGCTTTAGTGGGAGCATCGGGAGCGGGAAAAACCACTTTAGTTAATCTTTTATTGCGTTTTTATGACCCCACTGCCGGCAAGATTTTAATCGATGGGGTGGATATTCGTGATGTGACTTTAAAAAGTCTCCGGCGACAAATTGGCGTAGTTTTGCAGGAAAATATTCTCTTTTCTGGCACTATAGCCCAAAATATCGCTTTTGGCCAGGGAGATTTTAATCTGCAAGAGGTAGAAAAAGCGGCAAAAATTGCCAACGCTCATCAATTTATCGGTGAACTTTCTCAGGGTTACTATACCTATGTGGGAGAAAGGGGTGTTAATTTATCGGGTGGACAAAGACAAAGAATCGCCATCGCGCGAGCGGTTTTATCTAATCCGAGAATTTTAATCTTAGATGAAGCGACTTCAGCGCTCGATTCGGAATCGGAAGCTTTAGTGCAGGAAGCTTTAGAAAGAATTATGACGGAGCGCACGGTATTTGTTATTGCTCACCGATTAGCAACTGTCAGAAAAGCTAACCGTATTTTAGTCTTAGAAAAGGGTGAAATTATCGAGGTGGGTAATCACGAGGAGTTATTAAATCTTAATGGTCGTTACGCTCAATTTCATGCTAGACAATTTCAAGATTAGTCTATGATCAACCCCGGGGAATTCCTCGCAAGGTTAAAACATCATCAAGGGTGGAACAATAGTTTTTTAAACCAAAATCGGCAGCAGTATAGGTTTTAACGTGGGTGAAGTGGCGATAATTCATGGCAAAACGATCCCATGGTTCCATCTGCAAGTTAAAAACTTTGATAAAAAAGTTAGCAATGGTTAAAGATAAAGGAATGCGAAAGTAGATTTTTTTGTTTAAATAAGTGCAGATTTCCTCCACTGCTTGGTTAGCTGTTGTCCGTTGATTGCCTAGGACAATTTTGCTTTCTGGTGCGGGATTTTCGATTAAATAATTCACCACTTGAGCTATATCTTTGGCATGGATAAAATGAAAACTGCCATCAGCTTGAAACCAACGCACTAAACCGATATATTTCAACACATCCGGTAAACCGCCATAGATATGAGAATAGGGTTTATTTTCGTCACCACCTAAGACAAAAGTGGGGTATAAAGTGATAATTTTATCGGCAATTTCTAGGTCAGTAAATTTACTATAACAAATATATTTAGTGCGGATATAATTAGTTCCTATCTCCCCAGCTTCGGGCAAAGGTTGATTATTTTGATTGAGAATGCTGGCAGTGGAAAAGTAGAGGACTTTCTCGCAGATTTGAGCATCTAAATAACTAATTAATTCTAGGGTTTTTACCACATTAATCTGATAACTTTCCTCCTCTCCTCCCCAACTGGTAGCGATTAAAACCGCTATATTCATTGTTTTTAAAAGCTCCGCATATACCCCAATATTTTCCATATCGCCTAAAAGTATATGAACATTTGATCGCCCTTGGTAAGTAAATTTTAACTTCTCTGGATTACGCACTAAAAAATATACTTCATAGTCAGGATTTTCCAGTAAAATCTCAGCGATATAATGCCCAATACAGCCACTCACACCCGTTAGAAATATCTTTTTCATTATTTTAATTGATACGGCAGAATTTAGGGGACAGTGTGAAAGTCAAAAGTAAAAAGTAAAAACCGGTGTTGGGGTTTTAGGGTTTTGGGGTATTAGTTGAATCCCCCCATTTCCCCATTTCCCCATCCCCTGTTCCCTGAGTAACTTTATTGATAACTAAATCCTTTAGCGGTTTCAAAGAAGAAACGCACGTTATCTTCAGGAGTTCCCACCAAAACACCATGACCTAAATTAAGAATATGACCTTGATTACCAGCTTTACGAATAGTATCAATAATCCGCTCGCGAATAAAGGGCTGGGAACCGAATAAAACCCCCGGATCGATATTACCTTGAACCATCATCGATTTACCTAAACGCTGTCTCGCTTCCGCCATATCGACGGTCCAATCGACGCTAATAATATCAACCCCCGATTTACCCATTCTTTCCAAAACGCCGGCACTGCCACTAATGTAGAGAATTAAGGGTGTATCGGGATGGGTTTCTTTCACCAAACGAACTACTTTTTGTTGATAGGGTAAGGCAAAAACATCGTAATCTTGGGGAGTTAATTGACCCGCCCAAGAATCGAACATTTGTACCACTTGCGCCCCACAATCAATTTGATAACGGACATAGGTGGCAATCATATCCGCTAATTTATCTAAAAATTGGTGCAGTACCGAGGGTTCCGAAAAAGCCATCCCTTTAATCACAGAATAACTTTTAGAACCTTTCCCTTCCACTGCATAGGCTGCTAAAGTCCAAGGCGCGCCGACAAAACCGAGGACAGTGGATTTATTTCCCACCTCTTGACGCAGGGTTTTTAAAATCGTTTTGATAAAAGGTAAAGACTGATCGGGATCGAGGGGATTAAGTTGGTCCACCTGCGCTTGAGTACGAATGGGAGAATCGATAATCGGCCCCTTACTTTCGATAATATCAAAGGGAATACCGATTCCCGCTAGGGGAGTGAGGATATCGGAGAACATGATCACCCCATCCGGTTGAAAAGCGCGCCAGGGTTGCAGGGAGATTTCGATCGCTAAATCGGCATTTTCCGATCTTTCCCGAAAACTGGGGTATTTATCCCGCAATTCCCGATAAATCTGCATATAACGTCCTGCTTGTCTCATCATCCACACGGGAGGACGGGGTAAGATTTCTCCTTTGGCAGCGCGTAATAAATAAGGTATTTCAGGGGAGTCAGTCATATCAGGATGATTATTCTATTGCCTTTTCTACGGTATCATCCCCCGTACAGCTAATTTTTCTGGTTTTTCCTTAAGAATTGTTAACGAAAATTATCCCCCCACCCTGGGATGAACTCGACGCAATCGCAAGGCATTCGTCACCACGGAAAGGGAACTTAAAGCCATGGCAGCACCGGCAATAATCGGATTGAGCAGAAAAGGATAGAGGATTCCAGCAGCGATGGGAATGGCAATCAGGTTATAAATAAAAGCAAAAAAGAGATTTTCTTTGATATTTCGCATTGTTGCCCGACTTAACTCAATAGCAGTCACAATTCCCTGTAAATCTCCCGAAATTAAGGTTATATCGCTGGCGGCGATCGCTACATCGGTCCCCGTGCCAATGGCAATACCTAAGTCCGCTTGCGCCAATGCGATCGCATCATTGATGCCATCTCCAACCATGGCGACTATTTTCCCTTTTTTCTGCAAATATTCGATTTTTTCGGCTTTTTGTTGGGGACGGAGTGCGGCAAAAAAGCGCCGGATACCCAACTCGCTGGCGATCGCTTCTGCGGTTTCGAGGTTGTCCCCCGTCATCATCATCACCTCTAAGCCCATTTTTTTGAGCTTGGCGACCACTGAAGAAGAAAAAGGTTTTAAAACGTCGGAAATGGCGATCAACCCCTCTAAACGCTCGTTAACCGCTATCCAAGCCACGGTTTTTTTCTGCCATTCCCAATCGTGGGCGACTTTTTTAAGAACTTTTGTTTCGATCCCTTGACTTTCTAACCATTGTTGTGTACCGATTTGCACGAAATCTGACCCGACTTTTCCCTGCACTCCTGACCCAGTTATTGAGTCAAATTCGCTTACTTCTAGAGTTTTAATCTGGTTTAACTGCCCATATCTAACTATTGCTTCTCCTAGCGGGTGTTCAGAATGATTCTCCACCGATACGACTAACTGCAGCAGCGATAATTCTCGTCCATCCCTCACCCCCTCGCGAGTCAAGAAGTCCGTCACCGTTGGTTTCCCCTGGGTGAGAGTTCCCGTTTTATCGAGGACAATAGTAGTAATACCCTGGGCTAATTCTAAACTTTCGGCATTTTTAATTAAAATTCCCTGTTTTGCTCCCTGTCCTGTTCCCACCATAATCGAGGTGGGTGTAGCTAATCCTAGCGCACAGGGACAAGCGATAATTAGGACTTCCACCATTGTAATCAAAGCGAGGGTGAGATTACCCGTGCGGAGAATCCAAAATAAGAAAGTTATTACCGCAATAATCATCACCACCGGCACAAAATAAGCGGTCACTCGATCGACTAATCTTTGTATAGGTGCTTTTGATGCTTGCGCGGTTTGCACTAATCGAACAATCTGAGCTAAAACCGTATCTTTTCCCACCCGTAACGCTTGCATTTGTAGGCTACCGGTTTTATTAATTGTCGCACCGATTACCTGTTGATTGACGGTTTTTCGCACGGGTAAACTTTCCCCTGTCACCATCGATTCATCAATGCTAGAACTGCCTTGGATAATTATGCCATCGACGGGAATTTTTTCCCCCGGACGCACTAAAATTATATCTCCCACTTTCACCTCTTCGATCGGTAGATCTAGCGTCTGTTCTTCCCTAATCACCCTAGCAGTTTTGGCCTGTAATCCCATTAATTGTTTAATAGCGGCGGCCGTTTCTTTTCTGGCACGTTTTTCGAGGAAACGACCGAGTAAAATCAGAGTAATGACGATAGCTGATGCTTCGTAATAGACATGGGAATCAAACCCCTGTTTTTCGATAAAATCGCTCTTAAAGGTTGAAAACAAGGAATAAAAATAGGCGGCACTGGTTCCCAAAACTACTAAAGTGTCCATGGTGGCAGTGCGGTTTTTAAAAGCTTTCCAAGCATTTTTATAAAAACTTTGACCACACCAAAATTGGACGGGAGTAGCGAGAATTAATTGGAATAAGGGAGCGTGTAACCAGTGGGGAATAAAAGATAGAGATAAACCCGTCATCATCGGCAAAGAACCGATAAAAAGTATAATACTAATAACAATAGCGATCGATAGTTTAGTGAGAAGTTCTTTTTCTGGCCTGGATTCGAGATTAATTTCCGTTATCGGTGTAGCTTGGAAACCAGCGTCCCTAACTTTTGCTTGAATAGTGTTAAGATCGGTACGCTTGGGATCATAGTCCACATCCACCTGTTCCATGCCAAAATTAACTTGACATCGAATCACTCCGGGGATAGATTTAATTATCCGTTCGATCGAATCAGCACAACCAGCGCAACTCATCCCGGCGAGTTTGAGAGTTTGATGGGTCATAATTTTAATAGCAGCGGAAGTCAGCAACAAAATCCCCTGCAGCAGAGTTATATCTTTAGAATAAAATATTACCCCAGCTGCAGGGTCAAGAATCCTTTGTTAATTTTTCTGAATAGATATGAAGAAATGTCAAAAATAGTGCCTGTATTTTCCTGACACACCCTTAATTTTTATGGACAAATTTTAATTAACCCCACTCTGTTGTGTATCTTGACCCTGCAAAGCATCGGCAGCGGAAACTCCATCACCCTGAAAACCAAAATACCATAAAGTAGCGGCAGCTTCAGCGCGAGTTACCGGTCTTTTTGGCTGAAATAAGGTAGTAAAACCAAAAACTCGCCGAATATTGGCTTGTTCGGCATTTTGAAAATCGGCATAAAGAGCGCGCACCAGCTGCGGGTTAATTTTATTAGTATCCTGAAAACCCCAAGTATTTTTAATCGTATCGAGATTGGCGCTCGGTAAAGCTTTTCTAATATCTAATGGCACTTTCCAAGCGATTAAATCTTCCCGGGTTAAAGGAGCATTGGGACGGAATAAAAGGGTGCTACTATCTCCCGTTAAGGGAGAGGGAATTAACCCCGCTTCCGCTAATCCTTGAATATAAATATAATCGGGATCGTTATTTTTAACATCACTAAAAGCTGGGGAACTATTGGGAGTAGCTAAACGGATTTGTTTACCCGCTACATTAGCATAAATGGCATTATTAGCCTGTAACAACCAGCGAGCAAATTCTCGGCGCGTTATTGTATCATTAGGGTTAAACTGATTGTTATTACCTGTTAATACTCCTAATCTAGCTAAGTCTTGAATGTGGCTCTTTAAGGTATTAGGTAAGGATTCGAGATCGTTAAAACTGGTGGGATTAAGATTGGGTAAGGGGGAAGCAATCGGGGAGGGACTAGGGGAAGCAATCGGGGTTCCCGTTGGACGATAATCGAGGCTATATTCGGTATTGGGAGAAGTGGCAGTTATGGTAATAGTTAATTCTAAATTATCTCGACGGGCTGTCAATGTACTATTGACTCCTTCCCCAGAAAAGGGAGTGATAATTTCCCAATTATTATTCACTAATTCCTGTTGATAAAAAGCCTCGATCGCATTGCTGGGATCGTTGGATTGCCAACGAGTTTGCCCACCGGTATTATCAGGATTTGTCTGCACGGATAATAATTTTGATTGACTATATCGAGGAATTTCTGCGGGAAAATTTGCGGGTAATTGCTGGTTATTAGGAGAGTTTTCTGGTATGGGATTTGTTTGTAGATTAGGATCGGCAGCCAGACGATTTTCTAGGGCAGGATTGCCACTACAGGCTGCTAAAATGCCCAGCAGAGTGATAATTGTACTGTAGCGAATAAACTTACTCACGGTCTTTACCAATATTGTTTCCTTAGCTTTATCCTAGCCTATTTACTCAGGTTTTTGACTAGGGAAAATTCGGTGCCACCATTGACGTAATTTCCCCAGCAGAAATCCTCCTAACCCTTTTGTGTATTTTTCAAATTTGTAGTAAAATAAAATGTCGATTATATCCTGAGTGGAAAGATACTTGAGATAGGATACTCCTTGATCTATACGCGCATCACTATATTCTAAATAAACTTTGCGACTGAGGCGATCGGATAAATTCCATTTTGGTTGAAAATATTCTTGCATCCTCTGTTGATAAGCGGCAAAACTACTCGATTTTCCCTGTAAATATTCCTCCATGTATTGACAAGCAATTTCGGCTCCTTTCATAGCATAGCGAATACCTTCCCCTCCTAAAAAGTTAACCGTAGAAACAGCATCACCAATCGCTATAATATTCGGTTCTTGATAATAAATATCTTGCAGATTGAGCGAATATTCTAAAATAGACCCATGGATGTCGATTATATCATATTTAGAGAGATTTATGTAGGTTTGAATAATTTGTGTAATATAACTTTTTAAAGGCTTAACTTCATCAATATAAGGATGTTCTCCCTCTAACCAAGCCGCTCCTATTTTTAATTGCTGGTTATCCATAGGAAAAATCCAGCCATAACCTTTAGGACTCCATTTATGACCTAGAAAAAACACTAAATTATCTTGATATTTTTGATAATCTACTTCTGGCACAGTAATTAAATATTCAATGCCCACTGCTTTTAGAAAATCAGGTTTTTCTCGTCTGTGTTTATACATAACTGCTCTAGCATATCCCGTGGCATCAACCAATAAACGAGTAGTAACTGTCTCGATTTCCTCGCCTTTTGATTTCAAGAAAACAGTTAGCTGATCCTCCATCTGTTGATATTTCAGATAACGACAACCTAAACGAACTTCTCCCCCCCAACGCAGCACTTCTGCGGCTAAAAACTCTCGCAACTTGGCAAAATCAAAAACTACCCCTAAAGGTTGCGGTGATGACCAAAAATGATGTATGCTGGTGGAGATGATTTCGATATTTTTCCAAAACCTAGCCACCACGGTTTCGGGGAGATTGAATTGTTCTAAAATTTCTAGGGGAGAAGCGGCACTAGAAAAATTATTATCTTGCCAACTAGAATGTTGTTCCACCAAAAGAACACGATAACCTTTTTCACTTAATAATCTACCACAGTGACCTCCCGCCGGTCCACCCCCAATAATTACGACATCATAATCCATGATTTACTCCCTCGCCTAGTCTTGCTAACTTGCTTTTATTTTACCCTAAATCGCCCTCTGTTAAACCCCAAACTGGTTAAGCTGTTGTCCATCTAAATTTGATACTCTTTTTAAACTGTTCCCCATTCTCTCATCGAAAGCCGACTAGCTTATGACATTTTTCTTATTATTAGTTACTTTCCTATCGCTGATAATTTGGTTATATTTAATCTTAGCCAGGGGACAATTTTGGTTATCTAACCAAAAAATTAATCCTGTCACTTCTCCTTTAAAAAATTATCCAAAAGTCTCGGCAATTATCCCCGCACGAAACGAAGCCGACGTTTTACCCATCAGTTTAACCTCCCTCTTTAACCAAGATTATCAAGGAGAATTTTCGATTATTTTAATTGACGATAAAAGCAGTGATGACACGGGAACAGTTGCTCAAGAAATTGCCGATCAATCTCATAAATCTGACCAGATAACTATTATTTCTGGCCAAGCTTTAGAGATAGGATGGACGGGTAAATTATGGGCAATGAAACAGGGAATAACAGAGGCTACCGAGAAATTTGCACCCGATTATTTTCTCTTCACCGATGCCGATATTGCCCACGCGCCAGATAATTTAACCCAATTAGTTACTAAAGCAGTACAGGAAAAACAAGCTTTAGTTTCCCTGATGGTGTTGCTACGCTGTGACAGTTTTTGGGAAAAATTTCTTATTCCTGCCTTTGTTTTTTTCTTCGAGAAACTCTATCCTTTTCCCCTAGTTAATAATCCTAATTCCCCGATAGCAGCCGCCGCCGGGGGGTGCATTTTAATTCGCCGAGATATCCTAGAAAAAATTGGCGGTATTGAGATTCTTAAACAAGCTTTGATCGATGATTGTTCTTTGGCGATTGCGGTTAAAAAATATCTGCAAAATCACCCCGAAAATACCGAGAATTCCATCTGGTTAGGATTAACAGAAAGCACCTATAGTCTCCGTCCCTATCCGGATTTAGCCAGCATTTGGAATATGGTAGCCCGCACCGCATTTACACAACTAAATTACTCAACACTTTGGTTAATTGGCACAATTTTCGGGATGTTTTTAACCTATTTAGCCGCCCCCTTGGGCTTAATCTGGGGATTGGTCTTAAAAGAAACATCAATTATTATAATTAGCACCGTCACTTTATTACTAATAGCCCTTTCCTATAGCCCGACTTTAAGACTATATAAATTATCCCCCCTGCGGGCTTTAACTTTACCACTAATTGCCCTCTTTTATAGTTTAATGACCGTCGATTCTGCCCTGCGTTATTGGCGCGGTCAAGGGGGAGGTTGGAAAGGGCGAGTTTATCCTAATTAGGGTCTGCTGAATAATGGTAAAACCCTTTTAAAATAGGGCTTTTGACCTGTTAAAATCTGATGTTAGTGCAAGAAAATAGTAACTGAAACAGTCCACTACATTCTAATGCTTCCTCGATCGAGTCATAGCATCCGCTTAAATATGGGTCTGATTCAAATTCGTAAAAAGCCGCGATCCCATTGCCGTTGTTGATGGCAAAAGAGTATTTATTTTGATCGCTTGGGCATATATACACATCGATATTTAGTAGGTGGCGGGGATAGCTTTTTTTCGCTTCTGTGCCGTTGCCAGAGATTTTTTTACTTGTTCCGCTTGCCATTGGTGGCCGCAGTGATCGCAGTAAATGTTAAGGCTTTCGAGGCTTTTTCTATAAATTTCTGAGGATTGGCATTGTGGGCAGTTCATGATTTTTGCGCTTGGGTTAGTGGGATTATTTGATCGAGTTAGGGAATTGATCGAGTCATTCGATGGTTTGGTTTTTTGGGGGTGGGTGGGGTAGTTATAATGGGATTACCACCGATTAGGCTCTCGCGCTTATGTCCGGTTCGGTGGCTCTTCATTTGCCCTCGCTTTGCTTTTGGTTTGATAAGATTTATTATAGCACGTCAGCAAGGAATAATCAACATTTTTTTTAGCCGTGTTAGTATGGAATGTGTTAAAGATTTTCAGGTAAAAATATGGCTGGTAAAGGAGTCCCTAAAGGCACGGTTCACAATCCGCTTGGGATTAATCAATATCCTGGGATTCGATCGAGTAAGACGATTGCTCTGCGGCTTCTCAAGGAGCATGATCCGATTATCCGGGCAAAGGCCGAGAGGGAAGGCAAAACGATCGCGGCTATTCTTGATGAGGCGATCGCTCTTTATCTGTCCGTTAACCCCTAGCAAAAATCCCCACCGTTGGCAGTGGGGAGCTGCGAGATTTTTATTTATCTCGTTCCCAGGTAGAACCTGGGAACGCTTGATTCAGGTTCTACCTGATAACTGTTTACTGATAACTGTTCCCTAAAATTCCGGTTTTTCTAAATACGACTTTAAGGCAGAGCCTTAGATATTATGTTCCAAAGCAGAGCCTTGGAACAAGGGATAGGTGTGGTGCGTTACTTGCAACAAGGAAATAATTCATAATTTTAAGGAAGTCCCAGACAGTAGAACGCCCCCCAGTAACGATAATCCTGAAAAGGCACTGCATCGGGAGCAAATTCGTCAAGCCACTTGATCAATTCGCCGATTTTCTGATAATTGGCTTGAGCAGCATTGACGTTGGGATCCTTAGTTTGGCGCATTTGTTGCCAAGTCTGGAAAGCCTGCTTCAAATCGGCATCTAAACGGTCCCGCCAGTCTTTTTGGCAAGTCTCCCGCAGCGCTTGACGAGCCTGATATAGAGCCGTTAAGCGTTCCTCTCCGGCCCGCCGTGCGCGATGGTACTCCCGGGAAAACAGCGCCGTCGCTAGATCAGCCACCGCCCAATGACTACTAATCACAGCACGAGCGCCCCCCAGCAGAAAGCCTGTACCCAAGCTGAGGGGTTCGTCCAGTAATTCCCGTCGCAGGTTTCCCTCTTCATCTCGGGAAGTGGCAAAACTGAGACCGGTTTCACAACAGGAGAGAAACACTTCCAACAATTCGGGGAAACGCCACAGGGGACTAAGTAAATCCCGGAGGGTGACTTTTTGCTCCCCGTCTAGGACGAGGTGGGAGTTGAGGGGATCATCGGGGCGGCTGGTGGCGTGGTGGCTGGAGAGCAACGCCTGCACTTGTTTCAGCAATTGCAGATAAGAGTCGGGGGTGACTGTGCGCCCCTGTAGCCGCCGTTGGCGAGGCACATTCCAGGTTTGGGCGACCCACTCACACTCTAGGGGAGTATAGGGCAAATCCTCTGCGACTGATTTGTTAAAAGTTTTGTCTTTGTTCGACTGTCAGATGAACTTTATCTCGCCTACCTCTTCCCATGATTGATCTCCTTAGTTGAGCTTATCTATTACACTATTTTAGCTGTGTGAATTCACCAGTATATTTATATGAGAAAAGTTTAGGTATAGACATTTAACGCAAAATAGAACTGATTTCGCCTTGACAGATAAAAGCACCCCAATAATAAGGATCAGGATATTTTTTTCTCATTTCTAACTGAGCATTGCGTAAAGCTTCTCCACGTCCTTCACCCCACAACAGACGACGATAAAATTCTGTCATTAATTCTTGTGTCTGTTGATCGGGAACTTTCCAGAGACTCATGACCAGTGTTTTTGCTCCTGCTAAGACAAAGGCTCGTCTCAACCCAAAAACTCCTTCTCCTGTCTGATGAACATCTCCTAACCCTGTTTCACAAGCTGAAAGAACCACTAATTCTGTTTCTGAAAGGTCTAGGTTAGAAACTTCCTCAGCCGTTAGAATTCCATTGCCAACTTCTGAAGGAGGACGAAACTGTTTCTGTTTCCAATTTGCTCCTGCAAAGGCTAAACCTGAACGTAATAAAGGATTTTCTTGTTGAGTAATTGGCGATTTACCTGCACTCAATAATTGTTCTTGATGAAATGTTTCTGGTTGATCTTCTACAAAAAAACCATGAGTTGCAATATGTAAAATTAGGGGAGAGGTAATAGATTCTAGTTTTTCTTGGACTGCTTTTTCTGCTAACCAAGGCTCTACACCTAGCAAAGAAGCAATTTCAATTCCTTCTTGACGAGTTCCATCTAGTCTTTTAAATTCTAGCTTCTCTAAATCCAAATCACGAGATTGTCTTCCAGAAGAATTTAGTTCTTTATCTATTGCCAATGAATGTTGACCTAGACCATAATCAAAGTCTGGATCAGCTATGACGATTGCATCTGTGGCTTGTCTATCAGTTTTAAAGCCAAAACGCAGAATATCTTTACTCGAACTTAGATAACTAATAGAATAATTGTCAATTAATCGTTGACCATTATCTGTTGGTAAAATTTCAAAAGGTAAGCGCGTTAGGTCTCCATCAGGTGAGATAAATATATGTTGACAATCTCCAAGATTTTTTACTAAAGGATCAAAGACAGCTTTACGCAAAGCAATTCCACTTTCTCTGCTATTTTGCTTTTTCTTATCGTTTTTTTGAGAAGAAATAACCTCTAAGTTACGTTCTTCATATTCTCCTATAATTGAAGACCTAAAGTTGGCAATCATCTTGTTAATTCGATCTCTTCCTCCTATTTCAATCATCTGAACATTCTCAGGATTTTCCGATGATAAAACAAACGCTACATAACGAAAGTAGGGTTGATATTCTAAAAGCATTTGAGGATTATCAGAATATTCTTCTCTGACTTCCTTCGCTTCTATTGGATCATATAACACAACAAATTCAACCAAAACATATTTTTTAGGAAGAGCTTTGCTAATTGTTGTTAAAGTTACATTTTTGAGTTTTAATTTTAAATTTAACTCTGGAATCTCAACAGCTAACTGTTGTTCTAATTTTTCTTTTTCTTGATAAGATAGCTCTAAAGTCTTCTTAAAATTAGCTATAGTTTCTAATGGTGCAAGACCATTAATTTCTTTATGAGCAATTTGTTTGCGGAGTAATCTAAGTTGCTCAAGTTGGGACTACAATCTTGAATATTTCTTTTCTAAAAGTTTATCTTTCTGAGTTAATAGAACTTCTGTACTGATTCCTTTAGCCTGTAAAATAATTTCAAAGAGTGTCTTAATCTCTGAGATATCTCCAAGCAAAAAACGATTGATAATACTAAATCTAAGATATACACAACCTTTAAGAACTGGAATATAACAATCTAGCCTTACTCTCTCATTACTTATAGAAATCATTAGCCAAGCAAGTTGCTCAAACTTTTGTTGACTCTCTTTAAGCTTGTTAAGAGCTACATCTGCATTGCCTTTCGTTATTTCTAGCCATGTTTGATTTAAAACAATCAAAAATTTAGGCGATAAAAACGAATCGAAAGAGAATATTGAAACTAAATTGTTACAGATTTCCTCTGCTGCTTGATATTTAATTTCTGCATCTTCATACCTTTTTGAACCATAGTAGAGCCAACCTAATTTATTTAAGGCTTGAGCATATAAAGATAATCGAGACTGAAAATTATAACTATCTATAGAGCTAGTTTTAGTTGATATTTCTAACACATCCTTTGCTTTAGAAAAGTTTGCAGTAATTATTGGTTCTGCCTCATTAAGACCCTGTAACTCTGCATAAGCTAGAGCTTTGTTTATAAGACATTCGGCGTATCCTGTACGATATCTTTCTGACATAGATTGTTGTTTTTTGAAAATCATTTTGCTGTCAGAAAGCTTGCTCGGCTCACCAAATAAATTGATGTTTAATTCGGCAATATTTGAGTGATTAATTTTTTCATAAAAACTGAGAGCTTTATCATAGTTTTTTATGGCTTCTTGATAAAATTTGGCTATTTTTTTTGATGGATAAATCATTCCATCTGCAACATGAAAAGACAAATTAATATGTGAAATTTGATTCAATTTTAACTCAGCTATCATTACATACAATTCAGCAAGAATAACGGTTTTAATTGCCTCTAAAAACAATAATTTAGTTTTAGATATTTTTTGTATAAATCTAGAAATTTTTTGATATTGTTTCTCAATTAATGAAGCATTTTCTCCGATAGAAGCCAAGTTATTTTTGAATTGTATCCAACTCAAAAATTGTGAAAATAACTGAACTTTCAAACGATATTCAAAATATGCTATATCCCAGTAACAATTAAGAATATGAACAAGTAGGAAAGTTGGTATAAGAACAATCAACATATATAGTTCGCTAATAGTTTCATTCTCATCTAGATAAGGGTAAATACATGGAAGAATTAATGTTAAAGCTATAATTATTTCCTTAAAACTCATTATAAAAGGATTGCATAAAATATTTTTTAATAAATTATTTTTGGAGTGCGTTAAAGTTTCTTCAATCTCATTTTCAACTTTTATTGTTTCTTTGTTGAAGATCAATCTTAGACAATCATCTATATTATTAAGGGTTATATAATGACCAATTAAGCTCGAAATAACAGCGAATTTAACAAAGAGAGACAACCATTTATTGTTAGATGCTTTCTGAACCACATGAAGTGTTTCTTCTAAATACTGTTTTCCATACAATTCATTATTTCTCAAAATATAAAAATTAGCTAAATCCAATCTTTTTTCTATATATAATAAGAATTTTAATATATCTTTACGATAACCTAAACTACTTTTAGTATAATTATTCAAGGCTTCTTCTAATCTCCTTACATCTATACTATCTTGTTCTCCAATTTCTTGATAAACAGTAGCTAAGTTAAAAATAAATGTCGATCTATTATAATGCTTTTGGCCATAAACCCACTTACACCGCTCAATGTTACTGTTGGTCACTTTAAGGGCTTGCAGATATTCACCTCTTGACCAATGAAACTCCCCTTTGGCTTCAAACATACCTATATATAAGTAAACAAGCACCTGTAAAACAACAAATGGGACACTCATCATTATCAGAATAGAATAATTCCCATGGAATCCAGTATAAATATCATACCAATTTCAAGATAACCAGCCTATGATTTGATAGTAACATAAGAGAAGAGAAAAGGGAATCAACCCTAAATTAAAAATTGATGATAAATTAAGTAAGCTATTTATTTTTTTTGTTAGAACAACCTCTCTAAATCTTGGGATGAGTTCAACAGAATGAACAATAAAAACTAAAATCCCAGCTACCAACAAAATGGCATGAGATATTGAAAAACTTTGAGCAAAAATCGAGATCAGCCCACATACAGCTATCCCAATAATTCCACCTATATTTGACCAAAACTTAGGAATCATTTTTTTATGTAACGGATTTAATCCGTCAGTAGTGTTGAATTAAAAAAGGCTTTTTAGCCACCTGAAAAATCTGGCTTCCTATCAAAATGTATTATAATGATACATTTTACAGACAAAACCCAAGAGAGCCATTATGTGGATGCTATTATATTCAACTTCTCCAAAATTGTCAAGGAGCTACCTCGACCTGTAAGGATTCAGATGCCTCAAACAGTCACAGAGGGGCTTATAAAATCTCAGAACTTGCCAAATTCACAGTTTCCTTCTCAATAAGCACGAAAATTAAAACTTTCAGCGTTTCGATCATGCGAATTTCCAGAGAAGGATAATTTTGCTATAATTCAACCAAATTATGACACAGCATGGGCTTGACTGATTTTTGATTTTTGTAGGACCTGACCCTTATCGAACTTTTTTGATCGAATGCTCCATGCTCCAAAAAGCCTGTGACGTAAATATCTTAAACAGCCTGTCCCTCTGTCAAGATTTGATTTTATAATTGCCAAAGACCAAGAGAGCCTTGCAAACCTTACTATGACAGATTCAAGACAAAAATCTCCACAATTATATGGGCTACTTATCGGAATTGACCACTATCTGCCCAATCAACTCCCAGATGGAAGCTTATATCAGAACTTAAAAGGATGTGTCCGAGATATTAATCAGGTAGAAGCGTTTCTTCAACACAAGCTTAAACTACCGTCTGACAATATACTCAAGCTTACTGCTTCTCAGGACACATTCAATAACCCTATTGAACCACCAGAACAGTTACCCACTTATGAAAATATAGTAGCCAAATTTCAGCAGCTTGCTAACATGGCACAACAGGGGGACAGCGTCTATATTCACTACTCAGGACATGGAGGACGCGCCACTACCCTCTATCCAGAGGTTAAAGGAAAAGATGGTATTGATGAAGCTCTAGTGCCTACTAATATTGGCAATCCTAACACCCGATACATTCGGGATATTGAACTAGCTTTTCTACTGGAAAATTTAGTCAATCGCCAACTTATTGTTACACTTGTCCTAGATTGCTGTCATTCAGGAGGGGCTACTAGAGGAAATCAAACAGAAATTCGAGGAATTAACGCAATTGATACGACCATTCGATCCAGTGAGAGTTTAGTTGCGTCTAGAGAAGAATTAATCACCGCTTGGCAAAAACTCAGCCCAACACCTACCCGAAACCTTGCCGTCAATGGTGGAATGTTACCTGATGCAAAGGGATATGTTTTACTTGCAGCTTGTCGTCCCTCTGAGTCTGCTTATGAGTATGCCTTTGAGGAAAATAAACGTAATGGAGTCTTGACTTATTGGTTATTAAAGTTTTTAGATCATCCCAATCCAGAGTTAACCTACAAAGTTCTTTATGACTATCTTTTAGCAAAAATTAACAGCCAGTTTTCCAAACAAACACCGATGTTATTTGGCGAGGGAACCCGCTTAGTATTTGGATATGAAAAACGACCTATACATCAAGCTGTTACCATAATGGAGGTGAAGGAGGAACAACAACAAATTAAAATTAATGGGGGACAAGTACATGGGTTAGTTCAGGGTTCTCAGTTAGCTGTTTATCCGTCAGGAACAGATTTTACTAACATTGAAAAACGATTGGCGATCGCTGATATTACCAGTTTGGGAGCAACATCCTCTTGGGCTATAATTAAGCCTCTATCTGAGCAACCACAACAGCTAAGACAAATCACTCAGGGAGATCAAGCGGTTCTTCTCAATCCTAACTCTATTAGCCTAGTCCGAAAAGTTCGCTTACTTTTTTTAGAATCTTACCATTTTTCAAGTATCAATTTCAAACCATTTTTAGAAACGATTAATCAAAAAATAGCTGAAACAAATTGGTTAGATTTAGTTTTACAGAATGAAAATGCTCATTATCAAATAGTTATCAATCAATCAGGAGAATATGAAATCTGGGACTCAGGAACAGAAAAAATTAATCTAAGACCTGTTCTAAAGTTTAATGATCATAATGCTACGACTACCCTCATTAATCGTCTCATTCACTTAGCAAAATATCAAGGAATTTACGAACTGAATAATTATGATTCACTCAATCCTTTAAAAAAAGCTTTACAAGTCGATTTATTTGAAATTCCTCCCGATTTTCAAGCAGGAATCCGTCCTGACTTACATAATCCTTGTGATATGTTAAACATAAAGGTTAATGAACAGTTTATTGTGAGGATTAAAAATAATTCATCGAAACGTCTCAATGTTACTCTATTAGTCTTACAGCCAGATTGGAGTATTTCTCAAATATATCCATCTGATGAAGTTAGCTCATTTGAAGAATTTGAACCAGGACAAGAAGATATTATTACACTTCAAACCAGTCTTCCTGAAGGATTTAAGCAAGGTGTAGATATTATTAAAGCTTTTGCGACTATTGATCCGACTAATTTTCGTTGGTTAGAATTACCTTGTTTAGATCAGCCACATTTTTCTAAGCAATTGAGAAATTTAGAAGAAGCTAAAAACCCCTTGGAAGTATTACTAACTACTATTAATGAAAATGGTAGCTCTATTCGTAATTTAAAACCGGCTAATTATCCTAGTCAAAAATGGATAACAACACAAAAAAAAGTGACGGTGATTAGGGATTAAAGATTAGATATTAAAGTTAAATTAATGATAGGTGTGGTGCGTTAAGACGGATTGTTAGATGATTAAGTAGGGGCGAAGCATTCGGACAATAACCTATTACTGAAACCCTCGATTTCCTATCCGAATGCTTCGCCCGTACCCCGAATTTTTCTCTAGCAAACTCAATTGGGGATGGGGGAGTGAGTGCGATTATCTGTAGTGCGATCATGGATTTTAAGCTATAATCAAAGATATTGATTTATCCCATGAGGTAACAATGTTATCGATTAATCTAGATCGAGAAACCGAGAACTATCTAGCAGACATCATTTCCGAAGAGAATATTAGCTCAGAAGAACTTCTGAAAAAACTCATTTACGAACATTGGCAAAGCTTAAAACCGCGTAAAACTTTATTACAACGCCGGGGAGGTCATCCTCAGCATCTTTTAGAAAATGCCCCACCTGATTTGTCATTGCGAGAAAACCGCAAAAAAGTAGTGGCAGAATATATACAAAACCATCATCAGCAAGATCATTCATGACAAATTATCCCCCCAAAATTATTACAGATAGTAGCATTCTATTCGCCTATTACAGTTCCCAAGATAATTATCATCGGGCTGTCGTCAACTTTTTTGAACAATGTTCCAGCGACTTGATTACAACTGTTGCTTGTATAACAGAAGTAATGTATCTTTTAAGCCATGATTATCGAACACAAAATGAATTTTTAAGTGATTTATCCCACCAGCTTTATCAATGTATTCCCCTTTTACCACAAGATTTTGCCAGAATTATACAACTCAATGAACAATACGCTGACCTACCAGGAGATTTTGCAGATCTATCTTTAATTACTATTTCTGAAAGACTTAATATTTCTGCAATTATTACCTTAGATAGTGACTTTGATATTTATCGCCGTTATCGAAAAGAACCTTTTGAACGAATCTATTTATAACAATAAAATTTCAGAGCTATGTCATTCTAAAATGTGATGTCATCAAGGGGAAGCAACCCTTCATCTATATCAGGAAAATTGTCTGTAATGTCTGGCAAAGTAGTCAGCAAAGAAAGTAGAGAAATGTAAGACAGAGTCTTAGATATGCAGACATTCGGGACATTTATTATCATGTTCTGTCACCGCAATTGCCCTTGATTGCTTTGCCATCATCCTAGGCCTTTCAAACCCTTAACTGTAATAATTGTACTGTATGTGGGGTTTGCGGCAAAAAATTTGTTGTTTTGCTAATAAAGTCCCAAAACCATTTTTTAGCAAAGCTGCTACCGATATTCAGCCAGCCCTAATTAGTTAGAGCAAGCCTCAAGAATTCCTAGCAAATTAACTAAGGGGTTATCTTGATGCTTGCTGCTATCAGCTTAATTTTCTTCGTCCGCTTCTGGGGTTGGTTGTGGTAAACGAGCGATAAAATCTTTCATTTTAGGATGATTAAACATTTTCTCCGTGTCTTGCAGAAGACGTTGACCCCAGAGATTTTCCTCTAAAAATTCCAGACTGACATAACGACTATCGCTAGTGAGAGCGGCCTGAGCTAATTTGATGCCCTCCTCGGTTTTACCTTGACTATAAACAGCCACTGCAATAGCTAACTGAGGTTCCAGCTGTTTAGGATCGATTTTCAAAGCGGCCCGCCAATCTTTAAGGGCCGCTTCCTTGTCACCCTGTTCGTATTTAACTAAACCAATATTATTAATAGCGGGCCAAAAATTTTTATCTTGACTAACAGCTTTTTCGTAAGCTGCAATCGCCGCAGGATATTGTGCTAACTTGAGATAGGAATTACCGAGATCAAAAAGAGCGGGGGAGATATCGGGTTTAATTTGCAAACCCGCTTCAATCTGGGCAATAGCAGACTGGTAATCCTGATTCTGAAAATAGGCACTACCGAGGGAAAATTTAATATTAGCTTGGGCCTCGGCGGGAGCAAGGGACAAAGATTGATTTAATGCCTCAATGCCGGGTTGCACCTGATCGTCTTGCAGATATAAACTACCGAGAATAAACCAAGTTTGATAGAGATGGGGGGCTAACTGCACCGCTAACTTAGCCCGTCCGAGGGCCGCATCGGTACGACGAAAACGAGCTAATTGGATGGCATCTTCGGCCATTTCAATTCCCGCTTGTTCCATCTGTTCTAACTCCGGTTCGATGGCGTAGGGGAGTAGCGCTTGGGAAAAAGCCGGCGGGCTGCCAGCGACGAAAAAAATGAGCAAAGAAATGATTAATTGAAGTTTTGGCACAGTTTACCCCCGCGATAGGCCTTTTTTAATCAGTCTATCTCGCTTGGGAGTTGTTGGCTAAAGAAACAACAAAGGCAACTCTAGAGACGTTAGTATATAACCAATTACTTTTGGCTGATCGATGGCAATAACCGTGTTGGGAAAATCAAATCGCCCCCTATTTTGGATATTCGGACTCATGGCTAGTGGTTTTCTGGCGGTGGGAGTGGTTTCTTATCGCTTGCTGCAAACTCCTCCTCCTGCCCTAGAATTGGCGAAAATGACCGTTCCTGCTCAACGGGAAACCCTCGCTGTGGAAATTAAAGCTAGTGGTAGGGTGGAACCGATCCAAAGTGTTAACATTAGCCCGAAAAACCCCGGCCGATTAGTGCGATTATTGGTGGATCAGGGCATGATTGTTAAAAAGGGACAAACCCTCGCCGTCATGGATAATTTAGAGGTGTATGCCCAGGGGATGCAGTCAGAAGCGCATCTGCGGGAAGCTCTAGCCAGTCTGGAACAGGCTAAACGCAGCATTCCCGAAGATATCCGGCAATTACAAGCCCGATTTTATCAGGCACAGGCCAGTTATAAGCAATTAGAAGCCCGTTTAGCTCAGGCCAAAGAAAGAATTCCTAAAGATTTAGACCAGCTGCAAGCTCAGGTACAAGCAGCCCAATCCCGTTTTCGACTAGCAGAAAATCGGGTTAAACGCAATGAAAATTTAGTCCTGGAAGGGGCGATCGCTCAAGACCAATTTGATGCCGTCCTCAATGAATATCTCAACGCTAAAGCCAATTTAGACGAATCGATCCGCCGTTTGGAACAAGCGGATAAAACCGCTTCCCCAGAAGTGGCCGGAATTGAGCAGGAAATGATAGGAGCGGCAGCAGCGATCGCAGAAGCGAAATTTGCCCTCGAACAACGCCAAAAAACCCAAGAAACCGAGCTGGCTCGACTAGAATCATCTGTAGCGGCCGCCAGGGCCGATTTAGAGCAAATCAAGATTCAATACCGCGATACGGTCATTACTGCTCCCTTTGATGGCATCGTCACCCAAAAATACGCCACCGAGGGTTCTTTTGTCACTCCCACCACTTCGGCCTCTAGTACCGCTTCCGCCACTTCCACCTCGATTATCGCCCTAGCATCGGGATTGGAAGTAATTGCTAAAGTGCCGGAAGTAGATGTGGGTTTATTGCAGCGCGGCCAACCCGTGCGAATTGTCGCCGATGCTTTTCCTGAAGAAGTCTTTGAAGGTCGAGTTATTCTCGTGGCTCCCGAAGCAATTATCGAGAATAATGTTACTTCTTTTGAGGTCAGAATCGGTTTGGTGACGGGACGGGACAAACTCAAATCGAAAATGAATGTGGATGTAACTTTTGTCGGCCAGCAGTTAGATAATGCCCTCGTCGTGCCGACTGTAGCCATTGTCACCCGGGAAGGCAAGTCAGGGGTTTTAGTTCCCGATGCCGAAAATAAACCCAGTTTTAAACCCGTTTCGATCGGTTTGGTCCTAGACGATAAAACCCAAATTTTATCAGGTTTGGAAGCTGGAGAAAAGGTCTTTATCGATCTCCCCGAAGGGTCCGAAGATACCTCGAAAACTAATAAAAAATCTCAATAATTTCTCTTAACAAATATCTTCAAATTGTCTTTTTTATGATATGGCAGTTTCAGTAATCAGTAATCAGCTTCTGAAGGCAAGAGACAACAGGCAAGAGGCAAAAGACAGAATCGGGCAATTCTCCCAAAAGCTTTTAGCTTAACAAATTAGGTTTTAGATTCGGCCTTTGTTATCAGATGTGAGTTTTCAGTTCACTGATTACTGTTCACTGAAAATACGTCCCAATTCATAATTCATAATTCATAATTCATAATTCCCACTTCCCACTTGCTAATTCATAATTCATAATTTCCCTATATGTTTATCATCGAAAGTTTAAAAATGGCCGTCTCCACCCTAAAGGCCAATAAAGTGCGTAGCGGCCTGACCATGCTAGGAATTATCATCGGTAACGCTTCGGTGGTGGCCATGATCGGTATTGGCCAAGGGGCGCAAACCTTAGCCAATGACCAGTTTGCTAACTTGGGACCCAATACCATTTTTGTGGTGCCGGGGTCGCGACAAGCACGCAATACCACCGTTGATTTACCGAAAACCCTGGTTTTAGCCGATGCTCAGGCGATCGCCGAACAAGTTCCCACCGTCGCCGAAGTCGCCCCGGAAATAAACGCTCGTTTCCTGATTTCCTATCGTAATCGCAACATGACGGCTCTAGTGACGGGAAGCACCTCAGAATACGCTTCTGTCCGCAATTTTACCCTAGAAAAAGGTCGTTTTATCAATAATATCGATCTAGCACGCAACAAACGGGTAACGGTAATCGGCCGTGAAGTGGCAGCGCAACTTTTCCCCACCCAAAATCCCCTCGGTCAACAGCTGCGGATCAAAAATCTCAGTTTTGAGGTGATCGGGATTTTAGAGGCGAAAGGCTCCTTTTTTGGCAATAATCAGGATGAAATGCTGATTATTCCCCTTAGTACCATGAACTCGCAACTGGTGGGCAAAACCTCCCCCTACGGTGTCGAGTTGAGTTGGATTAGTCTCAACGCGCGATCGGGGGAGGAAATCCGCGCCGCTAAGTTCCAAATCCAGAATCTCCTGCGTTTACGCCATAAAATCGTCGCTGAGGATGATTTTCGCGTCGAAACTGCTAAACAGATGATCGAAATCTTCGGTACGATTACCAAGGGTCTAACCCTACTTTTGGCTCTAATCGCCGGTATTTCCCTAATTGTCGGTGGTATCGGGGTGATGAATATTATGCTGGTTTCGGTTTCGGAAAGAACCGGGGAAATCGGACTAAGAAAAGCGATCGGAGCCAGAGAACAGGATATTCTCTTACAATTTCTGATTGAATCAACTCTCGTTTCCATCGCCGGCGGTGCGTTTGGTATTCTCTTCGGTGCAGGAGCGATCGTTCTCGTCTCCAGTTTCTCTCCCCTGGCTGCCACTGTTTCCGCCAGCGCCGTCGCCCTGTCTTTGAGCGTTTCCACGGGTATTGGTCTCTTTTTCGGCGTTTTTCCCGCCTATCGTGCCTCTAAATTGGAACCGATTGTCGCCCTCAGAAGTGTATAATTTTTTAAGTTTTTTCGGGGACGTTTTTGGCAAGGATTGCTTTTATAGCTAAGTTGGGGTTTAATGTGTGGGACGGATTTTATAGTCCCGATAACGACGATAATCATTGAGGATGCGATCGTGATCAAAGCATAAAGGTTGGGGGAATTCCCAGAGATGAAAAATCCCGACTTTTTTGGCATCATCGGCAGCGATCGGTTTTCCTTTTGCCGTGGCGATAAAAACGATACTAATGGTGTGTTGACGTGCATCGCGGCTAGGATCGGAATAGACGTGAAATTGCTCGATTAACTGCACCTGCAAGCTGATTTCCTCGTAAGCTTCCCGAATTGCCGCCGTTTCCACCGATTCGCCGTAGTCCACGAATCCCCCCGGAATTGCCCAGCCAAAGGGCGGATTTTTTCTCTCAATTAGTACGATCGGACGGTGGGGCGAGTCGATCAGTTCGATGATAATATCAACAGTAGGGGCAGGATTGCGATAGGTTGTCATTTTTTTCAGTTGTCAGTGAACAGTTAAGTAAGTAGTTATAATTAAATTGAAGATAGATTTTGCCTCTGATCCCCCCTGCCCCCCTTGATAAGGGGGGTGTCTGACAACTTTTAACACCTACCTACTTATCGGTAATCGGTGAATAATTTCATTTAACACTCATAACCTTAAAATCGAATGCTTTCTAACCAGTCACTGATCAGGGATCACTAATAAGGAGGGGAATAAAAGTTGTTAGAAAATGCCAAGAAAATTACGGTTATAGGTGGGGGAATTTGGGGGCAAACTCTGGCTAATTTGGCTAGACTTAATCACTTAGCTGTTAGGGTTTGGTCGCGTCATAGTGGGGAAGATTTAGGGGCTATTATAGCAGATACTGAGGTAATTATTTCAGCAGTTTCGATTAAAGGAGTTGTTCCCACGATCGAACAATTACAGCAATTACAATTAAATTCTCGCACAATTATCGTCACCGCCACTAAAGGATTAGAGCCAATCACCACTCGTACCCCTTTTCATCTGTGGAATCAAGCTTTTCCCGCTAATCCCCTTGTGGTTCTTTCCGGTCCCAATTTAGCTAAAGAAATTAATCAAGGTTTACCCGCTGCGACGGTGGTAGCAAGTTATCAGCAAAAAGCAGCAATATTGTTACAAAAATTATTATCTGGCGAATCTTTTCGGGTTTATCTGAATAGCGATCCCTTGGGAACAGAGTTAGGTGGCACTCTTAAAAATGTCATGGCGATCGCTTCTGGGGTTTGTGATGGTTTACAGTTAGGTACTAATGCCAAATCTGCCCTATTAACTCGCGCTTTACCGGAAATAATTCGGGTGGGAACTTGTCTAGGAGGTTGTCAAGAAACTTTCTTCGGTTTATCGGGTTTAGGGGATTTATTAGCTACCTGTAATAGTCCTTTATCTCGCAATTATCAAGTGGGTTATCAATTAGCTTTAGGTTTATCTTTGCCGGAAGTTTTGGCGAAATTAGAGGGAACTGCCGAGGGAATAAATACCACAGAAGTTTTGATGAGAATTGCCCAAGAAAAAAATTTATATGTACCGATTACCTGTCAAGTTGATCGTCTTTTGCGCGGGGAAATTTCTCCCCAAGTTGCCGTTTATGAATTAATGCGTCGCGATCTAAAAGCAGAATTTGATTAAGAGACAAGAGATTTTTCAGTAATCAGTAAAAAGTAATCCGTGAGGGGTTGGGAAGTGGGGACGAAGGTTTAACGATTTGCTTTGTTGGTCATCTTAGTAATCAATAAAGTATCAAATAGCCCCAACGGGATTCTCCATTTTTTTAGATAAAGATAGTGCGTTAAGCAAATTATTGTTATTAACAAATATTTTACACACTTCATACAAGATAAGCACCATGGCTCACCACCACTACCCAATCATTACCTAGTTGCTTTTTTGCTCGATCGATTTTTATAACTCCCCTAATGGCTTCAATTATTATTTACTCAGACTGAGACTCAGGGAGTAACTTAGGTTGAAATAATTGGGAAGGAAAAAAACGAGAACCGCTTTGATCTTCTTGACGAATTAATAATCCTTGTTCTTCCATCGATTTAAGTTGGGGCAAGAGAGCAACAAAGGTTATAGCATCAAGTTTAGCCAAAGTTTGATCAGAAATATTCTCACTAATGCCACCGGCTTGATGAGCAACGTATAATAAATGACGAAACTGAGGACTTAAATAATCAGTAAAGTCTTTTTGAAGGATTTGCCAAATTGAATAAAAAGCAGTTTCATCAATAATTTCATATCCTTCTGAAGCAGCTTGCCGTAATACTTTTTCACAGATAGTATTCAGTTCTCGAGGAATTCCTTGAGCGTAACCCGTAATTAAATTGATGACTTCCTCTGTGAAAGGATAGGGATCATTTCGCTGTTCGTTTCTGGCACTATTAAGATAATTAATAGCAATGTGACGTAAATCATCTTGACTCATGGGTTCAAGGGGAATATCTTCAGAAAAGATACCAAGGGCTTTTAAGGTTGCTTCTTGAAACTCGGTAAAGCCTCTTCCTGTCATGATAAATCCCCGATGTTTTCCCATCCGAAATAAATCTAAACTACTTTCTAAAATTGTCTGGACAACAATGGGGTCTTTTTTGTCAAAATCATCAATAGCAATAACAATACGAGAATAAATTTCTTCGGCTCTATTTAATAAACGAATGAGTAAAGGATAGGGATCAGCATTGGCAGTGGGAGTCAGTTGATTAGCAGGGGATTCTTCCTTTTTGCCAAAGGATAAAAAGCCTAATTTAACTTGTCCTTCAGTAGTGGTTTTATTGCGTTGAATAGAATACCCTAAAAGCGTATTAGCAATGTCTCTTGATTCTTGATCACTATCCGCTAAACTATCGGCTACAGCTAATAATAAAGCACGATAAAATTCCGTGGAATTTTCCCCAGGGATACTGCTAATATAAAGCAATAACATTTTTTCATTTAATTGGTTAACTTCCTGTTGTAACTGGTTAATTAAATTAAAAATCAAAGCAGTTTTACCAATACCCCAAGCCCCCCTAACTAAGATATTACGTCCTTCATAGAGGGTCGGAATAACTATATCTAAAACTTGATCTCGTCCATAAAAAATCTTTGCTAATTTTTTGCGATCATCGGGGGGAGTTGGTCGAAAAGGATTTTCTATAAGTCCCCATTTTTTGAGAGTTGATTGATAACGGCTGAGTCTTGACATTTTTTACGCAGATTGTAGAATTTTTAGTAGATAATTAATTTCCTCTAGTCGTTCCTTATCATTGTTTTCTTGATAATATGTTTGTGCCTCTTTTAAATGACTACAAGCTTGGGAAATCTTGCCAATTTGTATTTCTAGATTGCCCAGTGCAGTTGTCACAGAAGCCACATTATCTTGATCACCCAAACGACGGAATAGACGTAAAGAATCTTTAAAATAAAGTCTTGCCTGTTCGAGCCTACCAGTGCGATGATAGAGACGGGCAAGTTCCAATAAAATTGGAGCCAAACTACTAATATCCTTTTGTTTTTGATAAAGTTGCTGACAATTTTCTAAGTGTTCAATAGCTTCTGTATAATATCCGCCCTCAAATAAAGCTTTTCCTAATTGATAGGAATAGTTAAAATATAAGGTTTTGTCTTCGGTTTTTTCAATAATTTCTCCAGCTTGTTTATAAGAGTTAATTGCTTGTTGAATGTCTGTCACTTTACCAAGAAGTTTAAATCGTTCTCTGAGAGTATTGGCTAAATTATATTGTGTCTCTGCCCAATCTCTTGGAAAGGCTTGACGGGTATAAATTTGTAAGGCTTCTTGATAACAGACAATTGCATTTTCGATATTCTCGGCTTTATTGCCTCTAATTCGTTCACTGTAAGCATTGCCTAAATTATTTTGAGTAGTTGCCCAGTCAAGAGGAAAGACATCAAAAGTACGAATTTTTAAGGCTTCTTGATAACAGAAAATTGCGGTTTCTATATTCTCTACTATGTCTCCTTGGATTCTGTTTATGTAAGCAGACCCCAGATTATTTTGTGTTACTGCCCAATCTTGAGGAAAAGCATCACGGGTCAACACTTCTAAAGACTGGTTATAAGCAACAATAGCTAACTCTAGATTATCTGCCCTTTCCTCTCTGATGCGTTGACTATAAGCAGCACCCAGATTATTTTGTGTCCTTGCCCATTCATAAGGAAAAGCATCACGGGTATAGACTTCTAAAGACTGGTTATAAGCAACAATAGCTAACTCTAAATTTTCTGCCCTTTCTCCTCTGATGCGTTGACTATAAGCAGTACCCAGATTATTTTGTATTACTGCCCAATCTTCAGGAAAAGCTTGACGGGTATATACTTCTAAAGACTGGTTTAATGCTGCTATAGCTAACTCTAGATTATCTGCCCTTTCCCCTCTGATGCGATTACTATAAGCAGTACCCAGATTATTTTGTACCCCTGCCCATTCATAAGGAAAAGCATCACGGGTATAGACTTCTAAAGACTGGTTATAAGCAACAATAGCTAACTCTAAATTTTCTGCCCTTTCCCCTCTGATACGATCACTATAAGCATTACCCAGATTATTTTGTATCATTGCCCATTCATAAGGAAAAGCATCACGGGTATATACTTCTAAAGACAGATTATAAGCAACAATAGCTAACTCTAAATTTTCTGCCCTTTCCCCTCTGATACGCTTATTATAAGCATTCCCCAGATTATTTTGTCTTGCTGCCCATTCATAAGGAAAAGCATCACGGGTATATACTTTTAACAGGGTGTGATAGCCTGTAATAGCGATTTCCAGATTATTAGCCCGACTTCCCAAGGGAGACTCTGAAATATCAATTAACCCCGTTGCATAGTTTTCCATCACCTGCAAAAATTGGGGGTCAATCAATTCCTGATTTGCTTGCAGAATATTATTGAGTTCCTCATCATCGGCACGAGCAAGCAACTGTTCAATTAAATTCACATAAGCTTGAGCGCGTTGTTCATTCATTGCTTTGATTGTGATTGATGTGATGATGTGATGGACGATGATTTTTTCGACAGACCGACCCTATGAATATACTAATTAAAAAAAGGTGGGTTAAGTCCCACCTTGATAACTGATTAGGATTTTTGGCTGAAATAGGCCTCTAGCGCCTCATTGATGATTTGATTCATCGGCCGTTTTTCCGTTTCCGAAGCTTCCTTGAGACGGACAAACATATCATCGGGGACGCTGACACGGTTTTGATTTTTACGCACGCGTTTGGGTTTTGATTCAGTGGTAGTAGTTTCGGTCATTTTAGGTGTGTAGGTGGCTGAAAATGCTTGTAAAGCAGGGAAATTGACTCGATGACAGAATTCTCCGAAGGTTTCGTTATTTTGTTGATCCTGTTGGAAGTAAACGAAAATCGGTTCTAAGACCTTTTCTAGATCATCGATCGCCATTTTATCCAAATAGGGGCGCGCTAGTCGAGTTTGATCGGCTGTTCCCCCTAACCAGAGTTGGTAGGAATTGGGAGCGCTACCCACAAATCCTAATTCTGCCATATAGGGACGCGCGCAGCCATTGGGACATCCTGTCATGCGGATGACAAATTGCTCTTTGCTTAATCCTAAGCGATTAAGCAGGGTGCGAATGCGTTCAATCACGCTGGGTAAAATTCTTTCTGACTCAGTAATCGCTAATCCACAGGTGGGCCAAGCGGGACAGGCCATGGCATAACGAGTTAAAGGGTCAATTTCGGCGGGATTAGTGATAATTCCGTGTTCTTTCAGGATCGCCTCGATCGCTTGCTGATCCTTGGGTTCAATTTCGTAGAGAATGATATTATGGTTAGCCGTCAAGCGCATGGGTAACTGAAAACGCTCGATAATCACTTTTAAAGCGGTTTTTAGCTGAAAACTGCCTTCATTTTTAACCCGGCCATTCTCCACAGAAAGACCAAAAAATAATTTTCCGTCTCCCTGTTCATTCCATCCCAAAAAGTCTTGATATTCCCAATCGGGGAGGGGTTGGTAGGGGGCAATTTTTTGGCCGAAATAACCCTCAACAGTGCTGCGGAATTTCTCTACTCCCCATTCTTCGAGGATATATTTCATTCTCGCATGACGACGATCGCCGCGATCTCCGTAATCTCTTTGAGTTGCCACGATCGCTTTTACCAGATCGTACACATCTTCTTTGTCTACATAACCGATCGGATCGGCCATTCTGGGGAAAGTTTCTTCCTTATTGTGGGTTCTTCCCAGTCCACCCCCCGCAAGGATGTTAAAACCCTGTAATTGACCGTTTGCGTCGGTAATCACCACTAAACCGATGTCATTGGTGTAGATATCGATGGAGTTGTCTCCCGGCACGGTGACACCCATCTTGAACTTACGGGGCATATAATGTTGACCGTAGATCGGTTCGATCGGATCGTTTTTGTTAATGCCATTTGTATCTTTTTGTCTCGATGCTTTGACTTCTGGCGCTTCTTCTGCACTGATCACTTTTTCGCCATCGAGCCAAATTTCGTAGTAAGCTCCAGTTTGGGGAGTGAGCAAATCGGCGATATTATTGGCATATTCCCAAGCATAGCCGTATTCGGGGCGATTTTTGTAGGGGGCTGGCGGTGCGGTGACATTGCGGTTAACATCACCACAGGCCGCTAAAGTGGATCCCATACTGCGGATAATTTCCCCGAGGGTAGCTTTGAGATTTTTCTTTAAAATGCCGTGTAATTGGAAGCCTTGGCGGGTTGTCACGCGTAAAGTGCCGTTACCGTAGCGATCGGACAAACTATCGAGGGTAAGATATAGTTGCGCGGGAATAAAACCCCCCGGACTGCGGGTACGCAACATCATTTGATAGTCTTTTTCTTGACCTTTGGCTCTATTGTCGCGATTATCCTGTTGATAGGAACCGTGAAACTTGAGGATCTGCACCGCCGCATCGGTAAAATGGGTTGTATCTTCGAGGAGTTCACTGGCCAAAGGTTCTCGTAGATAATTACTGCGTTCTTTGATACCTTCGACTTTAGAAACCTTGGCGGTAGGAGAAATAGGAGTTGTAACCATCGTCTAACAGCACGATAACCTGTGGATAGGTCTTAGGAATAGGAATTTAGACAAGCTCGATCAATCCTAAGAAGTTTTACTAAGATGATCTCTAGAGTTCGTTCCAGACTCTGAGGTTAACAGTAGCGATCGAGACCTTAATTCTATCTTAGCTTCTTACCGTCCCCCGCGAACGCCATCTACCGATCGAGTTTTTATGACCAATTCTCCTAACATTAAAACGGTTATTAGTCAAGAACCCTACATTATTCTTAACAATCAGGGAGAAATTCTCCCTTCTATTAATCTGAGTCGTCCTAATTATAAATTGGGTCGGGATGGTCAACAGGTGGATTTAGTTGTTCCCCAACACTGGACGGTGGTGAGTCGAGTCCAAGCTTGTTTTCGTCGTCAGGGAGATGATTACTATATCTACGATGGAGACGGGACTAATCCTAGTTCCAATAAACTTTTTATCAATAATCGCGTCATTACTCCCAAAGAGGGCTATCTTTTACAAAATGGGGATGAGATTAATATCGGTCAAGATGTCAAAAATTGGGTCAAGATCACCTATTATCATCCTAACCAACCAGTAAAAAGCCAATCTTTAGCTTTTAAATCAGTTTCCCTAAGCAATCGTAGTGTAGTTTTAGGACGAGATAATGCTGCCACTGTGGTTTTAGACGCTCCGACAATTTCCCGACAACACGCGATTATCGATAGCGATAACCAAAATCGTTATATTCTCTACGACAAAAGCACCAATGGAGTCTTTATCGACGGAGAAAAAGTATCGGGTAGTGCCATTTTAACCAACGGTTGTACGGTGAGAATCGGCCCCTATAGTTTTCGGTTGCAAGGAGATGAATTAGTTTTATTAGATACGGGGGATAATATCCGTCTGGATGCCGAAAATATCGTCAGGATGGTGCGGGATAAAAAGAAACAACCTTTGATAATTCTCAATCATATCTCCTTACCGATCGAACCGAGTCAATTAGTGGCGATTGTCGGGGGAAGCGGTGCGGGAAAATCGACTTTATTAAAGACTTTATTGGGAATTGAACCCACCACCTCGGGGACAGTTTATCTGAATGGGGAAGAGCTGCGCCAGAATTTTAATATCTATCGCACCCAAATCGGTTATGTTCCCCAATACGATATCGTCCACAGGGATTTAACCGTGGGAGAAGTGTTATATTACGCTTCTAAATTAAGGCTACCTCCCGATCTTAATTGCCAAGAAGTGATCGAGAAAACCCTAGAGCAGGTGGAATTGTTAGCAAGAAGAAATACTTTAGTCAGAGACTTAAGCGGTGGTCAGTTAAAAAGGGTGAGTATTGCGGTAGAATTATTAGCCAATCCCAAATTATTCTTTTTAGATGAACCCACCTCGGGATTAGACCCCGGTTTAGATAAAAAGATGATGGAATTGCTGGCAAAATTGGCCAAAGAAGGCAGAACAATTCTCCTAGTCACCCATGCTACTAATAATATCAATCTCTGCGATCGATTAGTTTTTCTCGGTCAAGGAGGCAATTTATGTTATTTTGGTTCTCCGGGGGAGGCCTTAAATTTTTTCTCTTTACCTCAGGGGGATTTTGCCGATATTTATATTCATCTGGAAACTAGCGAAAAAGTTGAGCAAGAATGCCAACGTTTCCAACAATCCGACTACTACAAAAATAATATTGAAGCAAGAATCGGTAAAGTATTTCAGCAAAATAATAGTAAACCACAACAGGTTCAACAATCTTTTTGGCCACAACTACAGGTCTTATGTCAACGCTATAGCCAATTAATTATCCGCGATCAGGTTAGTTTAATTTTATACCTATTAACCGCCCCGATCGGAATTTTATTAATGGCTATGGTTTTAGGTGGCAAAAATCCTTTATTTTTGGGAGATAATCCTAGTTTTGATGAGGCTATCCAATCCGCACCTTTAGCCTTAAAAACTCTCTTTGTTTTTACCTGCGCGGAATTATGGGTAGGTTTTGCCTGTTCCCTACAGGAAATTGTCAAAGAATCGCCAATTTATCGGCGAGAAAGATTAGTTAATCTGGGATTATTACCCTATTTATTCTCAAAAATTCTGGTTTTAGCAGCCTTAGCTTTTCTGCAAACAATTGTAATTACCTGCGTGATATTTTGGGGATTTACTGACCCGCAACCAGAATTAATGACCTGGTTAACTGGCTGTTTTGTTACCACATTTTTAACTATATTTGCGGCGATTAATCTCGGTTTATTAATTTCTGCTGGCGTTAATAATATCACCCAAGCAAATAGTGCCTTACCTTTAATTTTAATTCCTCAGATTATCTTTGCTGGGGTATTATTTAACTTAGAAGGTCTGGGAAAATATCTATCATGGTTGATGATTAGTCGCTGGTCGATTGCTGCCTATGGGGTATTAGTAGAGGTGGAAACTATGATTGCAGAAGCAAAAGAACAAAATAGTTTTAATTTCCCTTTACCCTTTGAGGATACCAATCAAGTTTATCAATTATCTATCAATAATTTGTTATTGAATTGGGGAGTATTAATTCTTCATTCTCTTATTTATTTTCTCCTTACCTCTTGGTTGCAAAAAAGAAAAGATATTTTATGATCTGAATGATATAGCGGTTCTCACACCTGGGTGTGACAGTTAAACCTTTGCTGATTAGGCTTTTCAACATCGATAATGTACCTCTTGCGAACAGGAAACGCTATAAATTATGAATGATAAATTATGAATGATAACTGATAACTGATAACTGATAACTGATAACTGATAACTGATAACTGACGGCTAACCCTACTTAATTTAACTTCAGATCAAGAGCGATCGGACATTCCACTTTCGTTCCCCCTAAACCGCAGTAACCGCCGGGGTTTTTAGCTAAATACTGCTGATGATAAACTTCAGCATAATAAAATTCAGGTGCGTCGATAATTTCCGTGGTAATTTGACCATGGCCCGCTTTATTGAGAGCTTCTTGATAGATCGATCGAGATTTTTCCGCTAATTGCTTTTGCTGGGGACTATAAGTATAGATACCCGATCGATACTGAGTTCCCGTATCATTACCCTGACGCATTCCTTGGGTGGGATTATGACTTTCCCAGAAAACCTTTAACAGTTGTTCGTAGGAAATCACACTGGGATCATAGACCACTAAGACCACTTCATTATGCCCAGTCATGCCGGTACACACTTCCTGATAGGTGGGATTGGGGGTGATACCAGCCGCATAACCTACGGCCGTGGTGTAAACATCTTCTAATTGCCAAAATTTCCGCTCTGCTCCCCAAAAACAGCCTAAACCAAACATTGCGGTTTCCATACCGGCGGGAAAGGGGGGCTGCAAAGGATGACCGTTAACGTAGTGGCCGCTAGGTACGGGCATTTTTTCCGATCGCCCGGGTAGTGCTTCCCTTGCTGTGGGCAAAGTTACTTTTTTTCCGAATCCGAATAACACCATAATTAAGAATTTGTCCAGAAAGTTTTACTTTACTTTACATTGTCGCTTAATTTTAGGGATTTCAGTGATCAGATTAGAGTTTTCAGTTCACTGATTACTGTTCACTGAAAAAAGCTCCGTCGCTGCCGGTTCAAATTAACCGAAGTGAGGCATAAGAGTCAAAACCCCCAAGTCTAAATCTTTACTATCGATCGATTTTGCCTCGTAGAGGGCTAACATATCGTTTAATTGGGGATTACCGCAGGAGGAACCGGTTACGCCCATGGCAATAATCAAACCACAATAACCCTCGGTATTTTTGATGCGTTTTTGCCAATTGCGGCGTGCGTTACGGTGGTCGGGATCGTCTTCCTCAAATTCCCCAAACAGATAGAGATCACCATTAGCCATTTTCAGAATCCCCAGATCATAACGGGTATCTTCGAGGGGATCTTCGCCGGGGTTAAAACCAATGGCCGCCAAACCGCCAGCTTGTTCGATTTTTTCGATCAGTTCCTTGGCTTTCGGTCGGGAGGTCTGGATCATAACCACGGGGAAACCCTCTCCTTTTGTGGGTACGGATTGGGGTTGATAATGGACTTTTGGACGACTGCGAATTTTATCTAATAATTGCCAGGGAACCATTCCCAGACTGAGATGTGCATTATCAGGGACTAGATTCTCCTTGAGTACGGATTCTTCCTCATCATCCTCATCATCGTCGTCGTCGTCCTCCTCCTCCTCTAAGAGTTGCATAAATTCCGCACATAGATCGGGCATCGTGGCTACTGTCACCGCCACGGTTTCCCCTTTTGCTTGTTCGGGATCGATGGGAATGCGAAAACGACGCTGTAATTCTCCGATCGGTTCTTCGGATAAAGCGGATTGATTGCCTTTAAAAAAGCGCAACAGAGCTATTAAAGCTAAATATACCGTGATTGCTTCTTCTTCATCTAAATAGGGGCGAATACCTTCGTAGGGATGCACGCTGCCGAAAACTGGATGGATTTGGGAGGGGGCGGCCGAGGCTAGATCGTAGTCATCCTCATCATCATCCTCATCATCATCGGCCAATTCGTAGCTTAAAAACCAGCAATCTTGGGAAAGAAAGGCCTTTTCTAATCTTTCCATCGATTTTTCTTCTAAAGCGGACTGCCGGAATTGTTTGAGGGATTCTAGGGAACGATAGAGAATGACTCCGTATTCCCGACCGAGCATTCCCATGACACAGGCGTAAAGATTCGGGAAATCGGAGCGATCGAGCTTAATTTGCAAAATATCGTAATCGGCTAAACAGGACCAGGGTTCAGCTTTCCAAATTTCGTGAGCGGTTTTCACTAAAGCGGACTGCCAAGCGGGAGGAATTGCCGGGGGGCGGTTATTTTGGAATTCGTCGAATCCACGAAAGAGATCATCGATCAGGGGCAAACTGGGGACATAATCGATGGTGATATCGAGATCTTGCAGTACTCCGCGCAGAAAAAACTGTGTTTCTCGATCGCGGACGATAATTTTTTTCGGTCTGGCTGGCCGGGCGGGACTTTGCGGTGTTTCGATGGCGCGGATTAAGGTTCTGACCATGGCCTCCGGCCCGGTTTCGGGGGAAACTACTTCCATAGAGCGTACACAGCCCTCGCTACCATCCACCCAGATCACGCACTCGCCGCCGCTTTCTTGATTTGGTTCTAAGGTGGCCCGGGGCATTCTCTCGGATAAGGATAAAGCACGACGATCTCCTTCCCAAACACTGGGAATTTGGGGAATTTTTTTGAGGCGGCTTTGGGTTGTCCGGGGCAGAAGATTCATCGGAAAATTTAGGGGTAGCTGTGTTAGGATTTTAACCTTTTCTTTTCAAGGATTCCATAGAATTATTCTATCGATTTAGTCGATAACTTGATAAATAAACCGGAAACCTGACCAAGTTCCTAGATCAAAGGCGTATTCATCAATTACACTGCCAGAACTATCCATTTTTAAGCCTAAATCTAATTTTAGATCGCTCCAGAAAGCTCTGGCTATTTCTAGGGGGTTAGTCAGGGTGAGCAGTTGGGTGGCTTCTCCCTTGAGGCTTTGAGTGGCATTGAGAAGGGTCAAGGTGTTCGGGAAAGGATGGCGACTGAGGATCAGTAGATTTTCTCTGATGCCCTTGGGTTGACTAATTTTCCAATGCCCTTGGCGGTCATTGGGGATGGTGGCCTTGGTTTTGGCGGCCACGACAAAGGGGGCTAATGGGCTGGAATCGGTGAAATTATCGGGGTTTTCTGGACGGAAACAGTATAAAAGCGGCTGGCGATCGCTGTTGAGGACAAGGATCATTGCGTAGAGGGGTTGTTCTTCTTGATTCTCAATTTGATAGCGAATTTCCGTCCCGACGGGCAGAATTAAGTCGTTTTTAGCGATATTAGCCCCCCTGCTACCCGGTATTTTTTGGGTTTGGAGCGTCGAGATATAGGTTTGATCGAGGCTTTCCAGGGTGACAATGACGGCTAAACCGGAGGATTCTTGATTGATCAACAAGTGCCACAATTTGCGGGCCAGCAGGGTTTCTAGTTGCGATTGCAGTCGTTTGATCCCCGATTTAATCGCTTCGTTGGCCGCCCCTAAACTACCGATAATTGGGGAGCCATTGGCAGATAATAACTGATAATTGCCAGTTTCTTCGCCACCAACTCGACTTAAGAGACAATCTACCGTTTGTTCGCCAATGTTAACCACGGCGGCCACATCGGGCAAACTGGCAAAGGTACTGGTGGCATCTACCCGTTCAATCCGGGTTAAGTTACTATCCAAACCGACGATTAAGCCGATTTGACCCGGAAAAACCCGCAATTTTTCCTCTAGAATCTGTCCAGTTTCTAGGGAGGCGGTTGCTGATAATAACTGGGCTTTGGCTTTTAAACCCTGACGGGAGAGAATTTGTAGGCTGATTTCCTCCCCAGTCGCCTCAATAAAGCTTAAACAGGAGTTAATCCCGTAATTTTCTAGGATTTCTAAGGGCAGGCCGACCAGATTGACTTCTAGGGTGCGTTCATCAATAAGATTTGTAACAATTGCCGCCCCACCCCTTGACTTTTCTGGCGTTGTATGATACAGCGACACAGAATTATTTTGATTATTGGTCAGGATTGCTGGTTGCTGTTGTTGACTGCTGTGACTAGCGACGAGATGACGGAGATGGGGAAAAGCGATCGCAATTGTCGGACTGGGGGAAACTTGCCAGAGATACTGAGTGAGATCATAGGTGAATAAGCCGGCATTGGGGCTATTACCGCTCAATTCCAGGGCGATTTGCTCTGGTTTAGCGGCAGCGAGAATAACGCCGTTACTAGGCTTATTTTTGAGGTTAAAACGGGTTTTAATATCGGCAGCGAAAGTTAATTCGGCGGGGTTAAGATCAGTAATGGTTTTAGAATAGGAACGAACGCGAAGATTACCGAGATAGGGCTGAGGTTGGGGGAGATGACTACTATCAAAAATCAAGCTAAACTTATCCGTAGCTAGACAGCGAGCCATCAGCAGGATATTTTCCTTAAGTAAAGCATTTTCTGCCCCATCCGCAGCAATAAAAACCTCTTTTCCGGCCCCAACACTGCCATAACCGCTAAAGTGAAAAATTACCACATCCCCCAACCTGGCTTGGGCGATCAGGTGTTCTAAAAAAGCCGCTTTGATCGCTTCTCGACTGGCTTGTTGTCCCGTTAAAGTCACTATATCAGCATCCTGAAAGCCAAAACGATAACGGAGAAGGTCTTTTTGTAACTCCACATCGGTAAGACAGCCGGGCAGCGGCGGAATATTCGCCCCATACTGGTCAATACCGACTAAAAGAGCCAATTTTCGGGGATTGGGGGCGGCGAGAGCAGCCAAATGACGGTTAAGGGTTCCTTGACTAATCGCCAAAGTCAGCAACCCCCAACCTGTCTGCTGGATAAATTCTCGCCTAGTTATCTTCATGATCCTTGCATGGCGCGGATTAATTCGGCAGCTACTTCTGGACGGGAGAATTCCGGAGGTGGTAATTCTCCTTTGCGCAGCAGTTCCCGGACTTTCGTTCCCGAAAGGTGGATTCTTTCTTCCGGTAAACTGGGGCTAGTTTTGGTGGTTGCCATTCCCGAAGTGCGGGTACAGTAGAAAGCGTGTTCAAACTTCATCGGCACGATTCCCAATTCCCCAGGCTCGAACTCATCAAAGATATACTGAGCATCGTAGGTTCCGTAGTAGTCCCCGACTCCGGCATGGTCACGACCGACGATAAAATGGGTACAACCGTAGTTTTTACGGATAATAGCGTGGAAAATTGCTTCCCGGGGACCGGCGTAACGCATAGCTGAGGGGTTGATAGCTAGAATAACGCGATCTTGGGGGAAGTATTTATCCATCATGATCTCATAGCAACGCATCCGCACATCGGCCGGCACATCATCGCTTTTGGTAGCGCCGACAAGGGGATGCAAGAATAAACCATCTACCACTTCTAGGGCGCATTTTTGAATGTATTCGTGGGCCCGGTGGATGGGATTACGGGTTTGGAAACCGACAATCGTTTTCCAAGCTTTTTCGTGGAACATCTTGCGCGATTGCAGAGGATCGATCTGATATTTGGGAAACTGAGGATGAGGATCGCGCTGAAGTAACCATATTGGACCTGCGAGGTTAATTTCTCCCTGTTCATAGAGGACTTTTACCCCGGGGTGTTTCTGGTCGTCGGTACGATAGACGTTAACTGCTTCGTGGGCCTTATTATAACGGTATTTTTGGGTTAGTTCTAGGACTCCGACAAAGTTGCCTTCGCTGTCATCTAAACGAATCCAGTTGCCTTCTTTGAGGGGATCCGCCACTTCTTCCCTAACGGAAAGAGTCACGGGAATTGCCCAGGGTAAACCATTGATTAGACGCATATCATCGACGACTTTTTCGTAGTCGTCCTGTTCCATAAAGCCTTTGAGGGGACTGAAACCACCAATAGCAATCATAACTAAATCCGAGAGCGCTCGTTCATCTAAGGAAACTCGCGGTAGTTTTTCAGCTAAGGCCAGAAATTCTGCTTTTTCGGCAGCGGTAGCAATACGATTAATTAATTGCCCACCGTGGGGCGCAATTCCTTCGGTCAGTACAGTCATAAAAATTTCTTTACATTGTCACGGTTTATCCTATCAGAAGTTGGTTAACCCTTAATCAAGGGGTTGGGACTAGCGATGATTTTCCAGTCGGAACAGTTTACAATAAGATTTGTAAAGAATTATCAATAATTATGAGCGAAAAAGTTGTCCTGATTGTCGGTGCTACGGGGGGGATCGGTGCCACTTTAGCGCGTAAACTAGCTGTTAATGGTCATAAACTCGTATTAGTAGCCAGAAATGCCGATAATTTATCTAATTTAGCGAGTGAGTTGCCTTGTCCCTCTTTAATTGTGCCGACGGATATCACCAATCCAACCCAGGTAGAAACTTTGATGGAAAAAATTGTCTCCCATTACGGCCGGTTGGATGTGTTGGTTAATGCGGCCGGAGCCGGTGTGATGAAACAATACAATAAAATCACGCCGGAAGATTTAGATAAAATGCTCGACCTCAATCTGAAGGGGAGTTTTTATACCTGTCAGGCTGCCGCTAATGTGATGAAGGAAAATAAAGCTGGTCATATCTGTAATGTGGTGGGAATTTTGGGTAAGCATTCTATGGCTATGGCTGCCGCTTATTGTGCTTCTAAGTACGGGGTGGTCGGTTTTAGTAAATGTTTGGCCGATGAGTTAAAACGCTATGGTATTAAAATGACTTTATTCTATTTTGGTGGTGTCGATACTCCTTTTTGGGATCAGGTGAGCTTAAAAGTTGATCGCACTAAAATGTTAACCGCTCAAACTGCCGCCGATGCTATCTATTTTGCCATGAATGCTGAACCCCAAGCCGTCCCCATGGAAATTAATATTCAACCCGATAGTCATCTCTTTTTTTAGTCGTCAGCTTTTTCAGTTATCAGTTATCAGTTATCAGTGAATAGCATTAAGTGGCAAGTTCGGAGTTTTATTTTCAATGTTTACTGCTCACTGAAAAACACCCCTTTTTTGACTTTATCTATGTTTATTGATCATATTCATTTTTATGTAGAATCGGCCAAAAAATGGCGGGATTGGTTTGTGGGGGTGATGGATTTTCAGGCGATCGCAAGTTTAGTTAATCTCCACACACACACGGAAATAGTCGGCAATGGCATCCAAAAAGATAAAACTAAACAGATTATTTTTATCTTATCTTCTCCCTTAAATTCCCTTAGTCCCGTGGCGGAATTTTTAAGTAAATATCCTGAAGGGGTGGCGGACGTAGCTTTTCAAGTGCAGGATTTAGACAGTTTAGCTAGGAAAATTAAACAGGATATTTTTATTCAGGAAACTGTTTTGGCTAGGGGTAAGATAAAAAGCTGTCAAATCTCTAGCATTGCTAATCTCAAACATACGTTAATTGAAAGGCAGGGAATCACGCCAATTTTAGCCGATCCTCATCTGATTCAATACGATGGTAGGGAACAATATAATCAGGATATTCTGGCAATTGATCACTTAGTTTTAAATGTTTTTCAAGGGAATTTAGAGTTAACAGCCAATTGGTACGAGGAAAATTTAGGCTTTAAAAAAAGGCAAACTTTTACTATTAAAACGGAGCGTTCTGGTCTTTATTCCCAGGTACTTGTTCACCCCAAAACCGAATTAAAATTACCGATTAATGAGCCAGATAGTAACAGTTCTCAAATTCAAGAATTTTTAGATATTAATCAAAAATCTGGCATTCAACACATTGCTTTAAAAACAGAAAATATTGTAAACTTAACTCAAAAATTAAAAGAAAGAAAAGTAGAATTTTTATCAGTTCCCGACAGTTATTATCAACAAATTAACTATCAAAAAAAAGATTTTAATATTGCTGATTGGGAATGGTCAGAAATAAAAAAAAGGGAAATTCTCATCGATTTTGAACAAAATAGTCATTCCCTCCCAGAAAAGCCAACTTTACTGCAAATTTTCACTAAACCAATTTTTTCCCAGCCGACTTTCTTTTTTGAATTAATCGAGCGACGTCATGCCGCTAGAGGTTTTGGAGAAGGCAACTTCCGGGCCTTATTTGAAGCGATCGAACGGGAACAAATACAGCGAGGAACTTTAGATTAGAATCAGGAAAGCGATAATTTTTCCCCTGAGACTAAGTAGGTAGGTGTTAAAATAAAAGTTTTCAGACATCCCCCTTATTAAGGGGGGATCAAGGGGGGATTAAAGGCAAAATCCATTTTTAATTTAATTATAACCAGCTACTTATCAACGATAACGTAATTCAATCACATCTTTTTTGATCGTGACATCATAGGAACCAAAAAAGGTTTGTCCCAAGAGTCCTAATCCTTCCATTTGGGGAGAAATACCAACAATCTGATTAGATAAAACCACCTCGCCAACTTTAACAGAATTAATGCGACCAAGATACACAGTAACGACACCGCCGGCGGTATGAGCGAGTACTTCCTTTTCCCGTTTGACTTTCATCGCCTTCGCCATGGCATCGGTGAGGACGATACCACTAGCACCTGTATCAAAAAGCATTTCATAATAGTGACGGTGATTAAAAACTACCATCACCGTGGGAATGCCGTTAACCCGGCGTTGAATCGGTAGCTGATAAACTTGCGGGGAATTTTTCCTATTTCTAGATGAACTGCCACAGAGACGGCTAAGATCTATGTGTTGTCCATCTGCTCTTTGGAGAAAGCATTCCGATTGAGCGAGAGTCGCAGCGGTGAAGGGAAATAACAGCAGGGTGCTGGACAATGCGATCGCAGAAATAGACCTATTCATGGGTTTAACATCGAGAAGACTGACTCGGAAAAGAACGATTCTAGTTCTATAATTCCCCAAAAATGCGGGAAAATAACGGGGGTTTAACCGGGGGGCCAGGTCATTGGGCGATCGCCTAAGAGATGGACATGAAGATGATCGACGGTTTGACCCCCATGTTCCCCATTATTGATCACTACTCGATAACCTTGACTTAATTTAGCTTCGGCGGCCACCTTTTTAACAGTTAGTAACAAATGTCCCAATAAATCGCAATCGCTGTCGCTGGCTTCCTCTAGTTTCGGAATCGGTTTTTTGGGGATAATGAGGATATGGGTGGGTGCTTGGGGATTAACATCTCGAAAAGCGAGAACCAGATCATCTTCATAAACGATCGAGGCTGGAATTTCTTTACGGATAATTTTGCTAAAAATAGTCTCGCTCATAGACAAATTGCTTTTTTTTTCAACTATACCATTAAGCTCTCAGCTTTTCTGGCTAGTTTATCCCGAGAAATAGACTGATTTTCAGGGTAAATTCCCAGATAAAATCATTTTTATGCGGAAAACTAGCCTAACATCCTGTTTCATTTTCCTAAGAACTCACTTTATTTTTACTTGAGCCAAAATGTTAGCAAGGGTTTGGAGTGCGGCAATTATCGGCATCGATGCCATTAAAATCGGGGTAGAGGTGGATGTATCGGGGGGATTACCCGGAATTGCCGTGGTGGGTTTACCCGATACCGCCGTGCAGGAGTCGAAAGAAAGGGTAAAAGCTTCCCTAAAAAATGCCGGATTTGCCTTTCCCATCCGCAAAATTGTCATCAATTTAAGTCCTGCCGATATCCGCAAAGAGGGTCCAATTTATGATTTACCGATTAGTATCGGCATTTTAGGGGCTTCCGAACAGGTAGAAGCCGATTTATTGGGGGATTTTCTCTTTTTAGGTGAATTATCCCTCGATGGTAGTTTGCGTCCCGTGGCGGGGGTTTTACCCATTGCTGCCGCTGCCGAAAAAATGGGGATCAAGGGTTTAGTGGTTCCCGCCGATAATGCCAAAGAAGCGGCCGTGGTCAAAGGCGTACAAGTGTATGGGTTTCGTCATCTATCGGAAGTGGTAAATTTCTTAAATGAACCCGATCGCCATTCACCGATGACTTTTAACGCTGCCGAGGAATTTGGGCGATCGCGAGTAAATCTCCCCGATCTCAAGGATGTCAAAGGCCAAGCCATTGGCCGTCGGGCCCTGGAAATTGCCGCAGCTGGAGGTCATAACCTAATTTTTGTCGGGCCGCCGGGCAGCGGTAAAACCATGTTAGCGCGACGTTTACCCGGTATTCTGCCCCAGCTTACCTTTGCCGAATCCCTAGAAGTCTCCCAGATTCATTCCGTCGCCGGATTACTGAAGGATCGAGGTTCCCTGGTGCGCGAGCGTCCTTTTCGCAGTCCCCATCACTCCGCTTCCGGAGCGGCACTGGTGGGAGGTGGCACTTATCCCCGACCGGGGGAAATCTCCCTTTCCCACCGTGGTATTTTATTTTTGGACGAATTAACGGAATTTAAGCGCAGTGTCTTGGAATATCTCCGGCAACCCCTAGAGGATGGTTATGTGAGCATTTCTCGCACTCGTCTTTCCGTCGCTTTTCCGGCCCGTTTTACCCTGGTAGCCAGCACCAATCCCTGTCCCTGCGGTTATTACGGCGATTCGGTGCAACCCTGCAGCTGTTCCCCGCGACAACGGGAACAATATTGGGCGAAATTATCGGGGCCGCTTTTAGACCGTATTGACCTACAAGTGACGGTAAATCGCCTGAAACCAGAAGAAATGACCCAAGAGAGTCGGGGAGAAGCTTCTGAGCAGGTGCGGCAACGGGTAGAAGGGGCCAGGCAAAAGGCCAGCGATCGCTTTCAGAATACGGGGATTCGCTCTAATGCGGAGATGAATTCCGAGCATTTGCGGGGTTTTTGCGCTCTTGATGATAGCAGTCGCCATATTTTAGAAGGGGCAATCCGAAAATTGGGTTTATCAGCCCGGGCAATGGATCGCATTCTCAAAGTTGCCCGCACCATTGCCGATTTAGGAGATAGTGAAATGCTGAAAAGTTCCCACGTTGCCGAAGCAATTCAGTATCGCACTCTTGATCGTTTAAGTTAGGGTTTGCGGCAAAAAGTTTGTTGGTGGGGTTAGGAGTCGGTCGTCGGTCGTCGGTCGTCGGTCGTCTGGAGATAGGGTTTTAGGGTTTTAGGGTTTTAGGGTGTTGGGGTTTTAGTTGAAATTCCCCCAATACCCCACTACTCCACTTCCCCATTCCCCACTTCATAATTCATAATTCATAATTCCCACACCCTACACCCCACACCCCACACCCCACACCCTACACCCTACACCCTCTTTCAAGTCAGGAGTCAGGAATCGGGCGATTCTAAGCGTTTTTGCCATTCTCGATCGATTTTATCCGATCGCTCGATCTCTTGTTCGAGATAGTCTTGATCGGTAGAATAACTAATATCAGCATCTGTAATCACTTTTTGGTCAGCGAATTGACGAGAGTAGGCCAGTTTTTGCTCTAATTCAGGATTATTTTGGGCTAATAGATCTGCTCTTTTTTCTCGCTGTTGATTGCGTTGATTAACCCGCTCATTTCTCCACTGCAAAAAGAAATAACGACCGAGGGGAATCCCCAAAAAAGCAGCGGCATAACTGAGGAGAAAACCGTAGATACCTGTGACTATCGACCCCAGAGAACCGCTCAAATCGACACTATCACTGTTGAGCAAATATCCTAAAACTAAAGCGAGGATAAAGTTAACCGCCCCTAAACCTAAAGCTAAGATAATTTGACCGCTATCTGCTTCGCTAAACTTCCAGCGTTTTTCCCTTAGATAGGGTGACAATGCTTGTACTTTTCTCTCTTTGGTTGTCACCTGTAGATCGGGAAAATAATAGATAATATCGCCTCGATCGGACACTTGCGGCAACCCATTAAAACGAGTTAAAACTGGGAGTATATAATCTTCTGTCTCCTCCTGACTGGGGTTAATACTATCGAGATAGGGGGCAATTTGTGGAGCGATAATCGAGCCACGATTATTTTGAATTACTTTACCGATAGTTTGCCAGCGTCTCTCCTCTAAATTAAAATTAGGATCGCCATCGCCAAAAAGAAAAGAAAAAACTGACTCGAGAAAATTCATCTTACTAGGGGGTTTTTCTGCCTTAACTTCCCTATCTCTTTTTTCGTAGTAGTTATTACCAAAATCGGGATAAAAAATCCAGAAAAAGTCCGTGGGAAAGAAGTTAATATTAATGTTGTTATTTCCAGAATTGTTATCCGAGTCACTATCTTTAAACATTGAAGCTATCAGGATCGCCAGAATAGCAAACAAGAGGATTAAAATCGAAATAATTAAAACAATGCCAAAGGAAATGCGAATAACATAAAAAACTACTTTCCAGATTTTACTGGCGAAAGCTTTTAACTGCAATTGCCAATATTTACTCAGGAGAATCGAGCGAAAATTTTCGGGAAAAAGATAGATAATCTCCCCCGTATCTGCTACCTGTAAATGTCCCCCCGCTTCCGCCGCTAAAGCTAATAATCCCTGTTGTGCGGCGTTAATCTCTAAACCCGATTTTGCCGCCACATCACCCACCGTAACCCGATAGCCTAATTTTTCGATCGATTGTAATAGAGACTCTTGGGGATTCATAGAAAATACTGTTCCTGTCGATTATCCTACTTTCTAGTTTAGTTTTGATTTTGTCTTTTTGGCAGCGGCTATCTTGATTGACAGGTGCGGCATTTTGGACTCGATCGAGAAAATATCGTTATAATTGTTCCAATAGTCGCAAAAAGCAGGGCTAAACTGTATAAATAGTTACTTTATAAGCAATTATCAGAGGTGAGCATGAATGCGTCGGAACAGGCAAAAGGATTAGAATTAACGGCGAAGATCGCCACACTCGTCAACCTGTTTAAACAACAATTCCCCGATGCAAAGGCAGATCTGAAACCTTGGCGCAATGATCCCCACACAAGGGAGTTAACGGATCCCGACTCGATCGATATCGCTTTCCATTTTCCCGGCTGGAGTCCCAGAATTCAAGGGCGCAGTATTCTGGTACAAATTCGTTTTCATCTCGATAGCGAGGATCAGCATCAGCGTTTGATTGGCTTAGAAATGCAGGCTTTTAACCATCAAGGAACCGCTTGGCGACTATCTACGGTGGAAAATTGGCAATTAGTCGGCAATTATCAACCTTCTGCTAAGGTGGCTGATAAGTTAAAATATTTCAGCCGGCAGGTGTTTGAAGTTTTTAAAAATGAGAATCTATAGCTGATTTATCAATAATTTGATCTACAATTTTTCTAAGGCTTTTCTCTCTTTTTCAGTCACTTCTCGCCATTGACCGGGTTGTAATCCTGTTAAGCATAATTTATTGTTTTTGTCAATAGTAATGGCTGTTCTAATTAATCTTAAAGTGGGATAACCAACGGCTGCCGTCATCCGTCTTACCTGACGATTTCTCCCCTCAGTTAAGGTAATTTCTAACCAAGCGGTGGGGACAGATTTTCGATAACGAATCGGTGGCTCTCTGGGGGGTAAATCTGGTTCAAAATCTAGTAAATTAACTATTGCCGGTCGAGTGCGATAATCCTGAATAGGAAGACCTTGACGCAATTTTTCTAAAGCGTTTAGGTCTGGAATTCTTTCGACTTGTACCCAATAGGTGCGCGGATGTGCAAATTGACGATGACCCAAACGATGCTGTAATTGACCGTTATCTGTGAGTAATAATAATCCCTCGCTGTCCCTATCTAAACGACCGACAGAATAGATATTTGGGATGGGAATATAATCTTTTAAAGTCGAGCGACCATTTTCATCAGTAAACTGACATAATACATCGTAGGGTTTATAAAAAAGGATATATTTATTCAAGGGAAAAAGGAGTCAGGAGTCAGGAGTCAGGAGATAGGAGTCAGGAGCTTTTTGCTTTTATCAGTAAACAGTAAACAGTAATCCGTGAAAATAAAGCTCAAAACTTGCCACTTAATACTGTTCACCGAATACTTAAATCTGATAACTGATAACTGATAACTGATTACTGATTACTGATCACTGATTCAATCCCGTTGATGGGAGAATTGATAAGCACCGACAATCGAGAGAAGAATAGCGACGATTAATAAAATAGGGATAGCGAACCAAGGAAATTGACTAATATCGTAGGCTGCGGCTCTTAATCCCAGACTAGCATAGGTGAGGGGTAAGGAATAAACAATAATTTTTAATGGCCAGGGTAAGGTTTGGGGATCGAAAAAAGTTGCTCCTAAAAAAGACATCGGCACGATTAAAAAGTTATTATAGAGACCGACACTTTCGAGGGATTTAACTCGCAATCCGACAATTGCCCCTAAACCGGCAAAGACGGCACAATTTAAGATTAAAACTAATAAAAAGAGGGGATTGAGAAAACTGACAAATTTTCCTGTAAATAAGATAGCAACGAGAATCACTGATGCAGAAGTCATTACACCGCGCAAAATTCCCGCGAAAACTTTGCCTAAAAATAATGAGAGGGGATGGACGGGAAGTAATAATAATTCCTCGAAGGTTTTACTAAATAAGCGATCGCCACAGATGGAAAAGGTGGTTCCCCCGAAACTGATCGCCATTGAGGACAGGGCCACCATTCCGGGTAAAATAAATTCTAGATAGGAATCGCCGAGCGAGGGTTTCATCGAGCGATCGAGGGCGCTTCCCAACCCCAACCCGAAACCGATAATATAGATTAGGGGAGAAACTAAACCTGTGGCGGCGATCTGAAGGACTCTCGCGCGTAAATCTAGCCATTCTCCCCAAAATACGGTTAAAGTGTCTGTTAATATCGTCTGAGCTTGAGCTAGTTTCACTGGTATTTTGGTTAATTAGTAAATACACTTTTAATAATAATTAATAATTGTCCCCTTTTTCAAGAGTGAGCTTTTCGCACCAGAAAAATAATCATCGTCTAAGGATAGGCAAGAGGCAACAGTAAAGGGATTGGGGGAGATTCAGCTAATTTAAGGATAGGCAAGAGGCAAAAGGCAAAAGGCAACAGTAAAGGGATTGGGAGAGATTCAGCTAATTTAAGGATAGGCGGTTAAAATCCGTTTTAGCTTACTTAAGTAGGTAGGCGTTAAAAATTATCAGATGCCCCCCTTATTAAGGGGGGATCAAGGGGGGATCCCCCCGCCTATCGGCACCCCCCTTATTAAGGGGGGATTAAAGGCAAAATCCATTTTTAATTTAATTATAACCAGCTTACTTATGATAAAATGCTGTCAAGGTCAGGGAGGGAAAACTTGCAATTATTCACCCAATAAAATAACTGATAGCCGAGATGAAACCCTGTTACTGCATTAATCCCGATTGTTCTCAACCGGAGCATCCGAGTAATAATAACTCGAATACTCGTTACTGTCAAAGTTGCGGCTCTCAATTGTTGTTAAATGGTAAATATAGGGTAAGTCGGTTATTGAGTGATACGACCGGTTTTGGGGTTGTTTATGAGGCTTTTGAAGGTTTTACAGCCAAAATCCTCAAGGTATTACAAGAAAAATGGAATAATGACCCGAAGGCAGTGGAATTATTTAAACGGGAATATGACGTTTTATTAGAGTTAAGTCGTCAAAATGTCACCGGTGTTCCTCGCGCAGATGCCTATTTTCAATATTCCACGAGAGAAGGGAAAATATTACACTGTTTAGTTATGGAAAAAGTGGAGGGTATTGATTTAGAACAGTGGCTAAACCAGTATGATAAGTTAAGTCAAAAACGGGCTTTAAAATGGCTGAGAGAAATTACTTTAATTCTCGATAAAATTCATCAACAGAATTGGCTGCATCGAGATATTAAACCCCCTAATATTATGCTGCGGAATAGTGGCGAGTTGGTGTTAATTGATTTTGGGACAGCAAGGGAAGAAACCCAAACCTATCATCAAAAGGTAAAAGGTCAACAGGTAACAGGTATTACCTCAGCCGGATATACCCCCAATGAACAACAACATGGCCAAGCAGTGATTCAATCAGATTTTCATGCTTTAGGACGAACTTTTGTGCATTTATTAACCGGAAAACATCCCTTAGAAATTTATGATCCGATTAATGATGTTTTACCTTGGCGAGAAGAAACGGAAAATATTCACCCGTTATTGTTGGATTTTATTGATGAGTTGATGGGAAGATTACCCAAGAATAGACCGGCTAATACTAGGGTTATTTTACAGCGTTTGGATGAGATTGAACGGCAATTAAAGTTACCTCCTATAACTCCTAATAGACCATCTCCACCACCACCAAATCCGCAGCCTGTTGTAACTCAAAAACAACCACAGGTTATTCCTAAGATTAATCCTTCTCCGCCAGTTTCACCCGTAGCTGTACCAAAAAAAACACCAGCACAACTGGTTAAAAATAATAATCTGAGAAATGGATTAATAGCTATTGGTGGAGTTTTGTTATTAGGAATAGGAGTAACTCAAGGTTATGGTTATTTTAAATATAAGCAGTTTCCCGCCAGTCTTCAATTATTGATCTCTAATTTTCCTAGTGTTAGCTTTCTCGATAAAACCCTAACTGGTCATTCTGACATGGTTTACTCAGTGGTATATAGTCCCGATGGCCACTATTTAGCTAGTGGTAGTTATGACAATACTATCAAAATTTGGGAGGTAGCAACGGGAAAAGAACTGCGTACCCTTACTGGTCATTCTGGCTGGGGTAGTTCAGTGGTATATAGTCCCGATGGACGCTATTTAGCTCGTGGGAGTTGGGACGATACTATCAAAATTTGGGAGGTGGCAACGGGAAAAGAATTGCGTACCCTTACTGGTCATTCTTACTCAGTTCAATCAGTAGTATATAGTCCCGATGGTCGCTATTTAGCTAGTGGGGATAGTTTCGGTACTATCAAAATTTGGCAGGTAGCAACGGGAACAGAATTGCGTAACCTCACTGGTTATTATCTCCCCGTTAATTCAGTAGTATATAGTCCCGATGGCCGCTATTTAGCTAGTGGGGGTGATGACAAAACTATCAAAATTTGGGAGGTAGCAACGGGAAAAGGATTGCGTATCCTTACTGGTCATTCTAGTGAGGTTTTGTCAGTAGTATATAGTCCCGATGGCCGCTATTTAGCTAGTGGGAGTCGTGACAAAACTATCAAAATTTGGGAGGTGGCAACGGGAAAAGAATTGCGTACCCTTAACGGTCATTCTGACTGGGTTGAGTCAGTGGTATATAGTCCCGATGGTCGCTATTTAGCTAGTGGGAGTCGTGACAAAACTATCAAAATTTGGGAGGTGGCAACGGGAAAAGAATTGCGTACCCTTAACGGTCATTCTAGCTGGGTTAGTTCAGTGGTATATAGTCCCGATGGCCGCTATTTAGCTAGTGGGAGTCGTGACAAAACTATCAAAATTTGGCGGGTGGGACAGTAAAGTTGTGTTTGGGGTGACAGCAATAATTTTTGTCTATCGAAAATGAGCGACACTTGCGGGAAACTGCACCGATGTCTTTAAAAATATTGGGTTTTGGCTCAAATTATTGAATCGAGCAGTTTTCTTCTAAATATTAAAGCGCTCAACCCAACCGACAAGCTAGAGGGGGTCGTATCTACATCAACAAACTATAATCTACATTAAAGAAATGTCCTAATAATTTCGCCTGTTCTTGGGTAATTGACCCTTTTCCTTCAATTAAACTAGAGGCAATTTTGTCAGAGCCAAGGATTCTGGCTATGTCTTTCTTATTAACGCTTTGCTGTTCCATCAAAAACAATAACATAGAATGAGGTGTGGTTGATTCCTGTAGATAAAAGCTTTTTTCAAAATTCCCAATTAAAAAAATTAGAAGCTCATAAAGTTCATCTTCTTCGGGAGTTCGCTGCTGACGGTGCATTAATTCTTCCACAATAGCCAAAGCTTTTTCATTTTCTGCCTCTGTTTTAATAACTTTAGGTAAATGGCGAGCTAGTAATTCTTTGTATTTTTCTGGATTAAAAGTAAGGGTCATCGGTGTCAAGGAGATACATTTCAGGGTTCGGATGCTTCCTCGGCTAATGGTTTTAGAGACTGGCGGTACTCTTGACCAAACTGCATTGCCTCTTCGTAAGCTGGATCATCAGCAAAAGTGCCGACAATTTTTTCCCACCAGGGAGTTTCGCTGACAGTAGGTAGCAAACGCTTAAGCAGTGCTACTTCAGCTTCTAAAGCTGCTAGTCTTATCTCTAGATCAGTGCTTAACATGGTTGACATATCCTCCTATTCTGCTCTTGCTCAAAGGTTAGCTTTAAAACAAAATTTGTTTCAACGCCAGAAGCCATACGATGAACTGATGAAACCATACACAGCACTCCGGGTAAAATTATTGATGAACGATGATTGAGTTGCGACTCATTTCTATTAGGGAATGTTGAGTAAAAAGTGCTTTTATTTGAGGTAAATTATTCTGAAATAATGCTTCTAATTCAACATTCGTAATATTACCCGTAGTCACTAGCAGAAGCTTATAAGGTTCTTGACTAATCAAAAATGAATCGAGAAAATCTGTGTCTTTGGTAATAACAATACGATTTTGTTGAATTGAAAGAGCGTTAATTTCTGCATCTGTCGTGGCATTTTGTTGGGGTAAATCTTTAGTATGAATTGTATCATGACCAGCAGCTTGCAAAAAACGGGCTAAACGAACTGGCAATTGGGCATCGACTAAAAAGTTCATGGTGCAATTTGGTAGATGCTTTTTACCTGAGTTAATCGAGTGGCAAACAATAACGCCGCTAGAATATCCTCCCGTTCCAAATCATCGTAGTCGGCTAAAATGTCTTCGATACTCATGCCAGAACTAAGTAATTCTAGGATAAATTCAACAGGATAACGCAATCCTCGAAGGCAAGGTTTGCCATGACAGATATTTAAATCGAGGGTGATTCGCTGCCAAAGTTGGTTTTCCATAGGTAATTCAGTTGCTTGTAATCGTCCAATCTTCTCTCCGCCTACTTCTACTATGCACAATTCTGTCTTTAAGTCAAGTTGCTTTACAAAACTTTAAGCAATTTCTTGACAAAATTTAACCTTTTTTCTCATTTTTGAACCCTCGCAAATTAATTATGCAAGAGGTTTAATCTACTATACACAACTAGGGATACTATGAGAACTAACACTGTCATTGATGACCAACTCATGGCTGATGCTCTTAAAGCTACTGGACTCTCCTATTCTTTGTGTGATAAATTTAACTTCTATAGTAGTGATCGATCTTTGTGTCCTTTGTGTCTCTGTGGTTCGTTCCCCTCACTATTTATTGCCGGCAGTCTTCATTAACTATCTAGACCAAAAAAACCAGTCTTCCCTAATTTTTCGGGAAAACTGGCCAAGCTAATCTTGAGATTTTAACCAACGTTAGCGGTTTGTTTTTGGCTAAAAAATACCGCCAAAACCTGTTCGGCAATCTGGGGACTGGTTAAACCCAAATCAGCGAAGGATTCCTCCGGTGTTGCGTGGTCCACTAATTTATCGGGAACCCCGAAACGCTTGACCGGAACTAGAATATTAGCATCCTGTAAAGCTTCCAAAACCGCAGAACCAAAACCACCCATCAAACAACCTTCTTCTAAAGTCACCACCTTACCAAGACGTTGGGCAAGGGGAAAGATAAGTTCTGTATCAAGGGGCTTGACAAAACGAGCATTAACCACTGTGGCTTCGATGCCGTGTTCGCTGAGGATTTCGGCCACCTGTAGGGAAGTGTTGACCATAGTGCCGTATCCTAACAGGAGAATATCATCGCCACTGCGGAGAATTTCGCCCTTACCGATGGGTAAAGCTTCCCAACCCTCTTCCATCAGGGGAACCCCTAAACCGTTGCCCCGGGGGTAACGCATGGCAATGGGTCCGCTGGTATGATTAATCCCCGTCACCACCATTCTTTGCAGTTCCGCCTCATCTTTGGGGGCCATAATGGTCATATTGGGGATACAACGCAGGTAGGCGATATCGTACATCCCTTGGTGAGTCGGTCCATCGGCCCCGACAATACCGGCCCGGTCCATGCAGAAGAAAACCGGTAGATTTTGAATGCAGATATCATGAATAATCTGATCAAAAGCCCGCTGCAGGAAAGTAGAGTAAATAGTGACAACCGGGCGCATTCCTTCGCAAGCAAGACCACCAGCGAGAGTAACGGCGTGTTGTTCGGCAATTCCCACATCGATATACTGTTTCGGTAGTTTTGCCTGAAATTTATCTAATCCCGTCCCGGTGGCCATAGCGGCGGTGATACCGATAATGCGCGGGTCATTTTCCGCCAATTTAGTGAGAGTATGCCCGAAAACTTTGGAATAAGCGGGAGGTTTCGGCTTACTGGAGGGAATCGGTTTACCCGTGGCTAAATTAAAGGGATTTTGGGCATGATAACCCACTTGATCTTTTTCGGCCCATTCGTAGCCTTTGCCTTTAACGGTGGCAACGTGGACGAAAACCGGTCCGTGGACCTTATGGGCCTGTTTAAAAGTGGCGATTAATTCGGGAATATTATGACCATCAATCGGGCCAAAATATTTAAAGCCCAATTCCTCAATCACTGCGCCAACTTTGGGAACTGCTAACCGTTTCATTCCTTCTTTGACTCGTTCCATTTCGGGAGTGAGGGAGTCACCGAAGAAGGGTAGATTTTTAAATTGTTCCTCGAGATTATCGGCAATAAACTGGACGGGTTCGCTTAGACGAACTTTGTTGAGATAGCGGGAAATTGCCCCGACGTTGGGGGAAATGGACATCTCGTTATCGTTGAGGATAACCATGATGTTGGTGTTCGGTAAATGTCCAGCATGGTTAATCGCTTCTAGGGCCATACCCCCGGTTAAAGCGCCGTCCCCGATGATCGATACCACCTTGAAATCTTCCCCCTTGGCATCCCGGGCTAAAGCCATTCCTAACCCCGCAGAAATGCTCGTGGAGGCGTGTCCAGCCCCAAAATGGTCAAATTTGCTCTCGCAACGTTTTAGATAGCCCGCAACGCCGTTTTTTTGGCGCAGGGTGTGAAAATCGTTATAGCGACCGGTGAGGAGTTTGTGCGGATAAGCTTGGTGTCCCACGTCCCAAAGGACTTTATCTCGATCGAGATCGAGGGTCTGGTAAAGGGCGATCGTTAGCTCTACGACTCCTAACCCCGGTCCCAAATGTCCACCGGTAGCGGCGATCGTCTGGAGGTGTTTTTCGCGAATCTGACGGGCAATATCTTCTAATTGACGGAGTGATAAACCATGTAACTGGTTGGGATGAGTAATTTCACTTAGGTGCATATCGGCTTCTTTTTCAAAGTAGTTTATCCCTATACCAACTGTATAGGATTTTCAGCCTGAGATGAGGGAAAATCTAGGCTAATCTGGCCGCCGTGCGTAAAATTTGGCCGGCTAACATGGCAGCCCCAAAACCATTATCTATATTAACCACACCGATGCCGACCGCGCAGGAATTGAGCATAGTTAACAAAGGAGCAATACCGCCGAAACTGGTTCCGTAACCGATACTGGTGGGAACGGCGATCACTGGGCGATCGACTAATCCCGCTACCACACTTGGTAAGGCTCCTTCCATTCCCGCAACAACAATTAACACATCGGCGGCATCCAGTAGATGGCGATGATTCAAGAGGCGATGAATTCCCGCTACTCCCACATCCCAGAGACGCTGCACGGAAAAACCGCATAATTGAGCAGTAACCGCCGCCTCCTCCGCTACGGGAATATCGGCAGTTCCCGCCGTTAGGATGGAAATTATCCCTTTTGGGGGATTTTCTGGAGCGGCTGCGGCAATGGCACAGATGCGGGCTAAGGGATAATAAACTAAGTCCGTTACCTGTTCCTGTAGCTGGGCTGCTGTCTCTGCTTCAATGCGGGTGGCCATAACCACGGGACTATTTTGACGCAATACACCGATAATTTGGGCGATTTGAGCGGTGGTTTTACCCGGCCCCCAGATAACCTCCGGAAATCCCGTTCTTAATTGACGATGATGGTCAATTTTAGCGAAGTCTTCCACCGGTTCAAAGGCCAGATGTTTAAGTTTATCTAAGGCTGTCTCCGGGTTAATTTCTCCCCTGGCAACGGCGGTCAGCAGCGATCGCAAATCGGCAGCATGGAACATGATCAGTTATCAGTTATCAGTTATCAGTTATCAGTGGGTAAGTTAACAGTTATCAGATTTGAGTTTTAAGTGAGCAGTATGTGTTAAGTGACCAGTATTAAATAGCAGTTTCTTGCCATCTTTTCACTGTTTACTGATCACTGATTACTGATTACTGCTCACTGCTATTAGGAGGCCATGGTGGCTGCGGGACGACGGCGGCGATAAGTACGATTGTTCGCTGGTTCCGTTGCCGCCGCTTGCAAGAGGAAAATCACTAGAGGTTGACTCTGTAACTCCCGTTTGATTAAACGTTGCAAAGTCGTCTCGATTTCGGCCCGCAAACCGGCCCAATCCGGGGACCCCGTGGCGGTTTTAAATTCACCGATGCGATCGCTTAAACAGCGTTCGATCGCCCGAATAATTAACTGATTCAGCAGCGAGATTTCCACTTTTGTGACCACACCGCGCAAATTAATCTCTGGAGGTGCGCTTAATTGTCCCTCACCGTTAACGAAGGATGCGATCGTAATCACACCATCTTCGGCTAACTGTTGTCTTTCCTGCATAATGTGTTCGTGGACTACACCCGCTTGATCGACTAACTCGATTCCCGAAGGCACTGGAGCGCCAAGTCCAATGCGATCGCTGGTTAACTCGATCGTGTCACCATTTTTGACAATCACCATATTTTCGGCGGGAATCCCCATACTTTGGGCCATCTGAGCGTGTTTGACCAGCATTCGGTGTTCTCCATGCACTGGCACAAAAAACTTCGGCCGGGTCAAAGATAGCATCAATTTATGGTCTTCTTGGGAACCATGGCCGGAAACGTGAATTCCCTTATCGCGTCCGTAAACCACGTTAGCACCCTGCATCATCAGGCGATCAATTGTATTGACCACAGCGATGGTATTACCCGGAATCGGATTAGCGGAAAAGACAATTGTATCTCCCTGACGCACGCGAATATGAGGATGTTCACCCTTAGAAATCCGCGTCATGGCCGCTAAAAGTTCCCCCTGGGAGCCTGTGGTTAAAATAACGATTTTTTCATCGGCTAAATTGCGGGTCGCTTTCAAGGGTTCAAATAGATCATCGGGACATTTTATATACCCCAAATTGCGCGCATGAGCGATGACATTTAACATCGATCGACCCACTACCACCACTTTCCGGTTAAATTTCTGGGCCAATTTCAACACCAGATTAATCCGATGCACCGAGGAAGCAAAGGTAGTGATCATAATCCGTCCCGTTGCTTGGTTAAAAACCCGCTCTAAACCGGGATAAACGGAAGCTTCCGAGGGAGTATAACCGGGTACTTCCGCGTTAGTGGAATCACTCAATAAACATAGCACCCCTTTCTCGCCATGTTCGGCAATTTTTTGTAGATCAAAGAATTCGCCATCCACAGGAGTATGGTCAATTTTAAAATCTCCCGTGTGAATAACTACCCCTAAAGGAGTGTGAATTGCTACACAAAAACTATCGGCGATCGAGTGGGTATTGCGGATATATTCCACCATGAAAGATTTACCTAAACGCACCATTTGCCGAGGAACTACGGTTTCTAATTTGGTACGATTTGCTAATCCTGCTTCTTCCAATTTATCCCGCAATAAAGCCATCGCTAGACGCGGACCGTAGATAATTGGTACATCAAATTGTTTGAGATGGTAGGGAATGCCACCGATATGATCTTCGTGACCGTGGGTAACGATCATACCCTTAATTTTATGGCGATTTTCTCTTAGATAAGTCATATCGGGAAGCACTACATTGACCCCGTGCATATCATCGGAAGGAAAAGCTAAACCGGCATCCAAGAGAATAATCTCATCATCGTATTCAAAAACACAGGTGTTTTTGCCGATTTCGTGTAATCCTCCTAGGGGAATGATCTTTAGTTTTGCTTCGGTTTTATCTTGATTCATTAGGTATCCTTTGATGGTAAGTTATGGTGATTTTTCAGGTGGGTTTTGTAGACAGGAAATCTCAAAAAATGAATAGTTAGAATAAGTCTGACTAGGGGAATAACACCTAGCTAAATTCACTTATATCAATACTTTCTCGCCGTTCTAAACTATATTTCTTTTCTTCTAGTTAAGCTATTAATATTATAACCTACTTTCTCGAAAAAATCCTAGTTTAGTTAGCCAAATTTTCTAGTATTTTTCTAGATTAAAGCCAATTCTTGCATAATTTTTGCTAATCCTTCTTCTAGTTCGGGACTTAAGGAACATAAAGGAAGTCTTAGACCCCCCACTTCCCAACCGACTAGATTTAAGGCCGCTTTAATTGGAATTGGATTAGTGGCACAGAATAAACCTTTAAACAGGGGAAATAATTTCAAGTTAATCTCGATCGCTTTGGCCGCATCTCCGGTTAATAAAGCTTGAATCATCCCTTGGATTTCTTCTCCTACTAGATGACTAGCAACACTGACCACCCCCACCGCACCACAGGTCATCAGGGGTAAGGTGAGAAAATCATCGCCGGAATAAATAGCGAAATTTTCAGGGGTGTGACAGTAAATCTTGCAGGTTTGTTCTAAATTACCACTAGCTTCTTTTACCGCCACAATATTATCAACTGCTGCCAGTTTAATAATCGTTTCCGGGGTCATATTTTGACCCGTACGACCAGGGATATTATAAAGCATCACCGGCAGATCGGGACAAGCTTTGGCAATGGTGCGAAAATGCTCGTATAAACCCTCTTGGGGTGGTTTATTGTAGTAGGGAACCACTTGTAAAGAACCATCTAAACCCAGTTTAGCAGCCTGTTGGGTAGCTTCGATCGCTTCGGAAGTGGAATTAGAACCCGTCCCCGCGATCACTTTTCCCCGACCATTAACCGCTTTTTTGACAATACTAAATAGTTCGTATTCTTCCTGCCAACTTAGGGTGGGTGATTCTCCCGTCGTCCCACAGACCACTATAGCATCGCTACCGTGAGTAACTAGATAATCGGCCAATTTTTCCACCAGGGCATAATTAACTTGACCCTCGACGGTGAAGGGAGTCACCATCGCCGTAATTACTCGTCCAAAATATGTTGTTTCACTCATTGATCAGTTATCAGTTATCAGTTATCAGCTTCTGAAGGCAAGAGGCAACAGGCAACAGGCAAAAGAAAGAATCTGGCAATCCTCCTACCCAAAAAGAAGGTTAGAAACTAAGTACATTGAAGCTTTTAGCTTAACAAATTAGGTTTTAGATTCGGTTCTTGTTATCAGTTTTTGAGCGATCAGCAATCAGCTTTCAGACTTGATTTATCCGATTAATTAGCGATTTTTCTAGTTATTATCGCCTTGATCTAGCTGACGGCCGATCGCTTAATTATCAAACTGTTGCTAATCTTGAACCGACGAGATTTTTCTTCACTAAAAGTTCCGCAATTTGTACAGCATTTAAAGCCGCACCCTTGCGAATTTGATCGCCGCATAGCCACAATTCTAGACCGTTAGGATGGGAGATATCTTGACGAATGCGTCCCACTAATACTTCATCGCGACCGGTAGCATCAATTGGCATGGGAAAATAATTAGCGTCCCAATCTTCCACTAATCTTACCCCCGGAGCGGATTGAAGAATTTCTCTAGCCTTCACCACAGAAAAAGGCCGACTAAATTCTAGGTTAACCGATTCCGAATGGGCCCGCAGGACGGGAACCCTCACACAGGTGGCGCTAACCCGCAGTCCTGGACAAGCAAAAATCTTGCGGGTTTCGTTGACCATTTTCATTTCTTCCTCGCAGTACCCTTGACCATTAATCGGGGTATTGTGGGGAAAAAGATTAAAAGCGAGGGGATAGGGGAAGGAATTAGTGGGAGGTTGCCGATTGTCAAGAATTGCTTGTGCTTGCTGTTTTACCTCCTCCATGGCTCGCGCTCCAGCACCACTGGCGGACTGATAAGTAGAAACTACTACTCGCTCGATCGCCTGTACTTGGTGGAGAGGCCAGATCGCCACTCCTAAAAGAATTGTCGTACAGTTGGGATTAGCGATAATGCCCCGGTGATTGTCCACACTGTCGGGATTGATTTCTGGTACAACCAAAGGCACTTCGGGATTCATGCGAAAAGCACTGGAGTTATCGATAATCGTCGCACCCGACTCGACAATAGTTTTCGCCCAAGCTTTCGAGGTGGACCCCCCCGCAGAAGCAAGAACTATATCCACGTCCTGAAAAGAGCGCTCGTTTACCGCTTCGATGAGGAGACTTTCGCCCCGAAAATCGAGGGTTTTTCCAGCAGAACGCTCGGAAGCCAGTAATTTTAGACTAGCGAGAGGAAATTGACGACTAGCTAATAACTCTAGTAATTCCGTTCCCACGGCCCCGGTGGCTCCTAAAATAGCGACCCGTACTTTTTGACTCAAATTGTGTGACCTCCTGACGAGTTGGGTGATGATAATGATCCGAAGAAATCGTTACAGTAAAAAATCTTTTTTGTCCACCGAGTTATTCTAAAACTTGGATTGATCGGCTTTTGATCAGCAAAATTTTCTGATTGGGCTTAACTGCCCCAAGGACGGAATAAGTTAAATATACCCCATTGACCGCTAAAATAAAAAGATTGTGACAGCTTGGGGAACAACTGCAGCTATTCCCCTAGAATATCATGAGCGGGACGGATCCACCGCAGGCGTAAACACCGCTCACCCTATTATAAACGTTCCTTGTCGTAAGAGCTAGAAAAATCAATGAAAGTTATTCAGGAAAAGCTTCCTGCCAGTCAGATAGGTTTAGAAATTGAAATTCCCGCCGAAACCACGAAAAACACCCACGAGAAAGTGGTAAATAATTTAGCGAAGTCGGCCAATATACCCGGTTTTCGCCCCGGGAAAGTTCCCCGTCAGATTCTTCTGCAAAGATTGGGAACTAAGGCGGTAAAAGCGGCAGTAATTGAGGAATTAATCGAGAATTGCCTCGAATCTGCCCTGAAACAGGAGGGGATCGAGTCCCTGGGCAATCCGCAGCTATTGTCTAAGTTTGAGGATTTGATCGCTACCTATGAACCGGGTAAAGCTTTGACTTTTTCAGTTTCCGTGGATGTGGCCCCGACAATTATTCTCGGAGATTACGAAAATCTGAGCGTTACTGCCGAAGAAACCGTTTATGATCCCGAATCCGTGGAAAATTGGTTTAAAGAGCGTCAAGAACAGTTAGCGACATTGGTTCCCGTGGAAGATCGGGGAGCGCAGCTGGGAGATGTGGCGATCGTTGATTATCGAGGCAAATCCGCCGAAACTGGCGAAGATATCCCGGATATTGACGGCGAAGATCTGCGGGTGGATATGGAAGCAGGACGCTTTATCGAGGGGATGGTGGAAGGAATTGTCGGCATGAAACCGGAAGAAGTCAAAGAGATGACTTTAACTTTCCCAGAAGATTATCCCAAAGAAGATGTGGCAGCAAAAGCGGTAATTTTTACCATTACGATGAAAGAGTTAAAGGCAAAGGAATTACCAGAGCTTGACGACGATTTTGCCCAAGAAGTCAGCGATCAGGAGACAATCGCCGAATTAAGAGCAAGTTTAGAGAAACGCTTCCAAGAACAAGCGGAGAAGGAAACCAAAGAAAGCATTTATGACGCTTTAACCAAGGAATTAGTTAAGGGTGCGACTTTAGATTTACCGGAGACGCTGATCGAAAAGGAAGTGACGCATATTTTGACCCAAAGCTTCATGGAATTTCAACAAATGGGGCTAGATGTCAACCAGTTGTTTACAAAAGATAATATTCCCAAAATGCGGGAAAGTACCCGTCCCGATGCGATCGAAAGTCTGAAAGAGACTCTGGTGGTGCAAGAATTGGCTAAAGTCGCCGGCATTGAAGTCAGTCCCGAAGCGGTAACGGAAAAAATCGCCAAAATCATGGCGCAATTGTCCGATCGCGACATAGATAGAGAGCGTCTGGAACAGGTGATCGCCGAAGAAATCCTGGCGGAAAACACCCTGGCATGGCTGAAAGAAAAAGCTACTATCACCCTCGTCCCCAAAGGTTCCCTAGAGGAGGAAGCAAGCGAGGAGGAGGAAACAGAAGAAACCTTCGCATTCACCGAAGTGGAAGTGTTGGCAGCCGAGGAAGAATAACCGTAAGGAGTTAGCAGTCGTTTTGGGGTGTTGGGGTTTTAGGGTATTGGTTGAATTCCCCCATCCCCCCATTCCCTGATAACTGATCAGTGATCACTGACAACTCGACCGAATCTAAAACCTAATTTATTAAGCTAAAAGCTTTGATGTGCTTAGTTTCTAACCTTATTTTTAGGTAAGACAATTGCCAGATTCTTTCTTTTGCCTTTTGCCTTTTGCCTTTTGCCTTCACAAGCTGATCACTGATAACTGATCACCGATAACTGATGACTGATTCCTGCCAACCGGGGGAAACTTAGGGCATAATAGATGGACAGAAGTGCTAAAGATGCTTAACATTTGCCAGTAAAAGCTCCACAGCCAAGCAAAACCCCTAAGATTGTGATAGCGGAACCGAAAAAATTATGCTCGAATCGAGATCACCTGACTACCCAATTACCAGTAATTGTCGCCCTGCTATCTACGCCAACACGGGGAGAAACTCCCTAGCTAACGTTTTACCCGTGGTAATCGAACAGTCTGGCATGGGTGAACGGGCTTTTGATATCTATTCTCGACTCCTGCGCGAGAGAATTGTCTTTTTGGGAACCCCCGTCGATGATCAGGTCGCTGATTCGATCGTCGCCCAACTCCTCTACTTGGAAGCAGAAGATCCCGAAAAGGATATCCAACTTTATATCAACTCCCCCGGTGGTTCCGTTTATGCCGGACTAGCTATCTACGACACCATGCAACAAATTCGCCCCGACGTGGCGACAATTTGTTTCGGTTTAGCCGCTAGTATGGGAGCATTCCTGCTTTGTGGTGGCGCGGCAGGTAAACGGATGTCCCTACCCAGTAGCCGGATCATGATTCACCAACCCCTCGGCGGCGCCCAAGGTCAAGCTAGTGATATCGCCATCCAAGCCAAAGAGATCCTCTATATTAAACAGAGACTCAATACCATGCTGGCTCATCACACCGGTCAACCCTACGATCGTATCGCCAACGACACCGAACGGGACTTTTTCATGTCGGCCGTCGAAGCCAAAGAATATGGGTTAATCGATCTGGTGATTTCCCGTCCCGAACTGCCCGATCCTACCGTTCCCGTTACTTCCCTGTAAATAAACTATGTCTAAGTACGACTCCCACCTCAAGTGTTCATTTTGCGGCAAATCCCAGGAACAAGTGCGAAAATTAATCGCCGGGCCGGGGGTCTATATTTGTGACGAGTGTGTGGAACTGTGTAACGAAATTCTCGATGAGGAATTGATGGAACCGCCCAGTCCGGTCGCCCCAGTGGAGGAACGTCCCAACAAACGGCGATCGGGCCAAAACAAAACCACTTGGGAACAAATTCCCAAACCCAGAGAGATTAAAAAATACCTCGATGACTACGTTATCGGTCAAAATGAGGCGAAAAAAGTGCTTTCTGTGGCCGTTTATAACCATTACAAACGCCTCAAAGATATCCAAACCCAAAAAGCCGGTGGCGGTAGTCCAGAAGATAGCATCGAACTGCAAAAATCTAATATTCTGTTAATTGGTCCCACAGGATCGGGAAAAACCCTTCTAGCTCAAACTCTGGCTAAAATCCTCGATGTACCTTTTGCTGTCGCCGATGCCACCACTTTAACCGAGGCCGGTTATGTGGGGGAAGATGTGGAAAATATTCTCTTGCGTCTGTTACAAGTGGCAGATTTAGACGTGGAAGAAGCGCAGCGAGGCATTATCTACATCGATGAAATCGATAAAATTGCCCGCAAGAGCGAAAATACCTCGATTACCCGGGATGTGTCCGGAGAAGGGGTACAGCAAGCTTTACTGAAAATGTTAGAGGGAACGATCGCCAATGTTCCCCCCCAAGGCGGCCGCAAACACCCCTATCAGGATTGTATTCAGATTGACACCAGCAATATCCTGTTTATCTGCGGTGGGGCGTTTGTCGGTTTAGATAAGGTGATCGATCAGCGTCTCGGTAAAAAATCCATGGGCTTTATTCAACCGGGAGATGGCCAAGCTAGTAAGGATAAGGTAGCGGCAGGGTTATTAAAACAAATGACTCCCGATGATTTAGTCAAATTTGGCATGATTCCAGAGTTTGTCGGTCGGATTCCCGTCCTAGCGGCACTGTCACCCCTGGATGAGGAAGCTTTAATCGCTATCCTGACGCAACCCCGCAACGCTTTGGTGAAACAGTATCAAAAACTGTTGAAGATGGACAATGTACAGTTAGAGTTTAAATCTGATGCCGTCCTAGCGATCGCCCAAGAGGCCTATCGTCGCAAAACTGGGGCCCGGGCCCTGCGGGGTATTGTCGAGGAATTAATGCTCGATGTCATGTACGAATTGCCCTCGCGCAAAGACGTGAAACGATGTTTAATCACCCGCGAAATGGTGGAAAAACGTTCCACGGCAGATCTATTGGTTCATCCTTCCTCTCTACCCACTCAAGAATCCGCTTAAGGGGAAAAATCGAGGTTAACCATGCTGAACACCGTTCCCGCGATCGTCAAAGAAGGCCGGATCGAACTCCTCGAATCTGTGCCGATTCCAGAGGGTACTAGGGTTTTAGTCACCCTCATCCCGGAGGAGACAAACTCGGATTTCTGGCAAAAAGTCAGCGAAACTGCACTGGCTAAGATTTGGGATAATCTGGAAGACGACATCTATCATGAAAACTCAAATAATAGATAAAACAATCACTGTCCGCGGTGTTCCCCACTATTACGAGTGGATTCGACAGTCGGAATCTGCCCAGAAAAAGCCAGTCATGGTGTTTATTCATGGTTGGGGAGGATCGGGACGCTATTGGCGATCAACGGCTGCGGCAATTTGCGATCGCTTTGATTGTTTATTGTACGATATGCGGGGTTTTGGTCGGTCTAAATTGCCGGAAAAATCCCCCGATCTTTCCTACGATTTAGAAGAATATGCCCTTGATTTAGCCTTGTTTTTAGATAGTTTGGAAATTGAAAAAATCTATCTCAATAGTCACTCTATGGGGGCATCGGTGGCGACTTTTTTTATTACTATGTACCCCGAAAGAGTAGTCAAAGCAATTTTAACCTGTAATGGCATTTTTGAGTATAATAAAGCCGCTTTTACTGCTTTCCATAAATTCGGTAAGTATGTGGTACAGTTTCGTTATGATTGGTTTTTAAAAGTACCTTTTGCTGATCGATTATTTATGGCGAGATTTTTGCATCGATCGATCCCAAAATCAGAAAGAATTGCTTTTTTAGAAGATTTTTTGGCGGCGGATTACGAGGCCGCCCTAGGCACAATTTATACATCTGTGAGTAAAAAGGCAGTGGAAATTATGCCGGGTAAATTTGCCGAGATTAAGGTACCAACTCTTTTAGTATCCGGGGAAAAAGATATTATCATCCCCGCCAAAATGGGCAAAATGGCGGCGGATTTGAATAATAATATCCAGTATGTGGAGATGGCTAATACCGCTCACTTTCCCATGTTAGAAGATGCCCCTACTTATCTAAAAAAATTGCGAGATTTTTTGGAAATTAATTAGGGTTTGCTAGGGGAAATGAGTTTCCATGATGTGACTCGCAAGTATATTGAGGATAAAGAGTTACGCCGTCAGGGTGGATATTTGGGGGTACAGCGTCGCCAGGATTTAAAACCAGAAATATCTGCTGCTGTGTTTGCTACGAAACCTCCTCAGTTGCTTAAACCTATTGTGAAAGCTAAAGGGATAAGCTTGATTTTAGTGGAGGAAATTATACAGCGGAATTGGATGATCAGTTACGCTATCAAATTGGGTCAGAGTTGTTTGGCGAGTGGCTTAAGGACAAGGTTGGAGTAGTTCAACTCATCAATAAAAGTAAATAGAAGCTATTTTAAGTAGATTTTTTATCTAAAAATAGCTTCCTATTTAGAGACAGAAAAGTCAGGTTTACCTAGATAAATCCTAGTCTTTTGTCTCAAAATAGAATTTACACTGTAAATTCTATGCTAAAATTTTCTTTACACCCCATACAATGGCACCCGATATAGCCACCCCAACTGCCACACCTCCTGCGAAACACCAAGCAGTACTAGCAAGTGTAGGTGTAGCTCCACCATTGATTCTCTGGTATTCGGATTCATGTACTTCATCTAAAAAGCTTTCAGAATCAAGGAATAAATCATATCCAGCAGGGCGCAACTCAGAAATAGTAATATTAGCCATTTTTGTTTCTTTTTGGAATAAGTTCTACTTTGAGGTAATCAGATTTATGTTCTTCCTTTCCCTATGACTATTATTATTGCCTAACTCTCCAACAATGACAATAGGTTAAGCAACTTTAAAATTAATATAAATGACACAATTATGTCTCAATTTTACCGACTAAACACCGTAACTTCATGTAGATTATGACCGCAAATGCCCATACTCTCGTATCAACGAGCTTTGTTTTTCAAGACATAAATAACCCAATTATGTCTTTTTTATATCTCTCCCCAGGGTTCGGGTGGTGGCAGAGCAAAAAAATAGCCCCATGACCTAATGAGGCTAAAATCTACCGATGGGCCGATCGCTCTTTGATTCTCAGATAGGCGACTAATATCAGCCTGCCAACTCTAATCCCTGATAAACATCCACAGAAAAATCAGGTTTACCTAGATAAATCCTAGTATTTTGAGACAAAATACTAGGATTTACACTGTAAATTCTATGCTAAAATTTTCTTTACACCCCATACAATGCCAGCCGATATAGCCGCCCCAACTACCACACCTCCTGCGAAACACCAAGCACTACTAGCAATTGTAGGTGAAACTCCACCATTGATTCTCTGGTATTCAGATTCATGTACTTCATCTAAAAAGCTTTCAGAATCAAGGAATAAATCCTATCCAGCAGGACACTCTAAGTTGTCAATCCTGATTTTTTGCATAATACTCATCCTTTATTTTGAGAGCGTCCAAGCAATAACAGCAACTGCGGCGATACCAACAAGCACTCCACAAGCAAAAGTGGTCGTAACAACTGTCTTTATCGTTGTCGTTATCGTCTGTACGGCTCCACCAGAAACACTGTAAAGCTCGTCATCATTTAGATAATCTAAAAAGCTTTCAGAATCAAAGAGTAAATCCGCACCAGCAGGGCGTAACTCAGAAATAGTAATATTAACCATTTTTACTTCCTCTTGGAATAAGTTTTACTGTTTTACTTTGAGGTAATCAGATCTATGTTCTTCCTCTTTCTATTTATTATTGCCCAACTCTCCAACAATGACAATAGGTTAAGCAACTTTAAAATTAATCTAAATGACACAATTATGTCTCAATTTTACCGACTAAACACCGTAACTTCATGTAGATTATGACCGCAAATGCCCATAATCTCGTATCAACGAGCTTTGTTTTTCAAGACATAACTAACACAATTATGTCTTTTTTAGATCTCTCCCCAGGGTTTGGGTGGTGGCAGAGCAAAAAATAGCCCCATGACCTAATGAGGCTAAAATCTACCGATGGGCTGATCGCCCTTTGATTCCCAGATAGGCGACTAATATCAGCCTGCCAACTCTAATCCCTGATAAACATTCTCAGAAAAATCAGGTTTACCTAGGTAAATTCTATTTTCCCATAATTTTGTTTACACCCCATGCAATGCCAGCCGATATAGCCGCCCCAACTGCCACACCTCCTGCGAAACACCAAACACTACTAAGCAGTCGGACATAAATCAACAACACTATGTTAAGGAATGTAAAATAGGCGGTTTTCGCTGCTGCATACAGCTTTCTACCCTATTTACAGAACTTTATACACCAGCAAAAACTTATGTCCGAATACTTAGCAATTGTAGGTGCAACTCCACCATTGATTCTCTGGTATTCAGATTCATGTACTTCATCTAAAAAGCTTTCAGAATCAAGGAATAAATCCTATCCAGCAGGACACTCTAAGTTGTCAATCCTGATTTTTGGCGTTGTCAGATCAGAATATGAAAGATGCAATGCAATCCTTGCTATCAAAGTAATTTGAGTTCCAAGCTGATTCGGATCATCTTTCAATTTGACAACGCCTGATTTTTTGCATAATACTCATCCTTTATTTTTTTGAGATCGCCCAAGCAATAGAACCAACTGCGGCGATACCAACAACCACTCCACAAGCAAAAGTGGTCGTAACAATCGTTGACGTCGTTGGCGTTAAGCCTCCACCAGAAACACTGTAAAGCTCGTCATCATTTAGATAATCTAAAAAGCTTTCAGAATCAAAGAGTAAATCCGCACCAGCAGGGCGTAACTCAGAAATAGTAATATTAGCCATTTTTACTTCCTCTTGGAATAAGTTTTACTTTGAGGTAATCAGATTTATGTTCTTCCTTTCCCTATGACTATTATTATTGCCTAACTCTCCAACAATGACAATAGGTTAAGCAACTTTAAAATTAATATAAATGACACAATTATGTCTCAATTTTACCGACTAAAAACCGTAACTTCATCTAGATTATGACCGCAAATGCCCATAATCTCGTATCAACGAGCCTTGTTTTTCAAGACATAAATAACACAATTATGTTTTTTTTATATCTCTCTGCCCAGGGTTCGGGTGGTGGCAGAGCAAAAAAATAGCCCCATGACCTAATGAGGCTAAAATCTACCGACGGGCCAATCACTCTTTGATTCCCAGATAGGCGACTAATATCAGCCTGCCAACTCTAATCCCTGATAAACATCCTCAGAATCAGCATTCAAATAAGGACGCTGCCAATCAATCCCCAACCCAGAAAACTGCTCAGAAATAGCAGTAATCCGACCCGCCGCAGAATTGTCCTCCTGTTGCCAAGCCATCAATAACCCATTGGCTATAATCTGACAGCGATTCATCCCAAAACTCTCCTCACTGCCAAACTTTTTGTCTGGTTCTTCCGCCAACCCCAAACCCGGTGCTAACTCCAGAGTAAACAAAGGTATTTCTGGCTTAAAAACAGACTGATTTTCTTGATAAACATGAGCCACAACCTGCCTGACCAACTCATAATCTGTTTTGCCAAAATAAAGCACCCCAGCATCATATCGTTGATAATCAACCGGATTATATAAAGCCTTAAAACTAAAAGGAATCCCCCTCTGATTTAACTTTTCAGTCAACCCAGTCATCACAGCCACCGCGCCTTCAGGAGTAACATTAAAATAGAGCCGCACCATAGCTTCCTCTCTCTGTAAACCAGCATTACCCACCGCCATATAAAAGCCATTTTGTACAAAATTCTTAGGCATCAAAATTGACACAACAGCCCCCACTGCCGCCGCTTGCTCAGACTCTTGAAGATGCTTTTCCCGTTGGATATGCAGTCGCAAACCGCCCTTAGTCACAGCCAAACTGCCATCGGTTTCCTCTCTCAAAATCGACCAACCTGAATCAAAATATCCCTCCCCCTTGTTCGCTGCTTCCAACTGTAAAAAAAAGTCCATAGCTACGCCAGCAAAACTATTATTCTCCAAATCTAATTGCTGACCCTTATTCTCAGAACCTAATGCTTGCGATGCTTGCATCGACCCATTATAATAAATGCCATAAAGAAAACTCCTCAACTGTAAACTCATATATTTATCCTGTATTTCCTTCGGTAAAGCCTGAATCCGAGACAACATCTCAGCAGGCATTTCCCAGGGTTGATAGTTAGGATGACGAATCGAAAAATCAGCGGAAATTTCGAGATTTTCAACAATATCTAACAAAACTTCCTTTAACCGACCTCTAACCTCAGGGGCTAAATGATGGAATTGAGAATTAAGTAATGACATAATTTTTCAAGATACTCAACGATATTAAACTTGGCCAACAACAGAAGAATTCATCTGATTTAACTGAGTAGCAGTAGCTCCAAAAATCGTGGGCATTGATGATTCAGGACGACATAACAAAGCCTTGGCTACCTGAAGCATAGCAATTCCGGTATTATTAAAGATTTTTTGATACTGAACCATGGCCAAAATTGCAATAATTAAAGAAAAACCAGCCAACTGGACTACTTGCTTTAAGAAATCAGGACGATATTCTAAGATTTCTGGGAAAGTTTCTAAATAAGCTAAAGTTAACCCACCGATAGATGGCTGCAGTAATTCTAGGGGAGTAGTGGCTAGTCGCAGAGACTCTTCAATACTGAGAGAATTACTAATCACCAAGCTACCCAACCAAATTTGTAGATAACTAGCGATCGCCATTCCCAAATCAAATGCTGGATCTCCCCAATCAGACCTTTCCCAATCAATCAACCGGATCACATTTCCATTAATATCTTCCCAGTTTCGATTCAGAAGAATATTATTCAGCTTGATGTCATTGTGAGTCAGACAAATAGGAGAAATAGTTTCACTGGCTCGATGAACTGCTTCTCCTAAGCTATCATATCGTTGATAAAGTGCAAAAAATTTCAATCCATCCATCGGAGCCAGTCCAAAAATTTCAGGACCGATCCTTTCCAAACTCTCTAATAATAGCGGAGATACTTTCGGTTTTCCAGCAAACTCTTCTTTGACAAAAAATTCCCGATAAATACTCTGATTCCAGGTATCACGGTGAATTGTCGCCAAACAACTGCCGATTTGAGTAGCAACCTGAGCCGGAAAGAGATTCTCTTTAGAATAAAACTCTGCTAAATCCTGATAATTATCCAGATAAGTAGAAACTAAAATTGAGTTATCAGCATCGTGGAGCAGTAATTCTGGCAGAAAACTACGCCAATGGTCAATTTCAGGAAAGTTCTCTAGAAATTTGGGGATTCGCCATTCCCCAAAAAACTCACCCACCGTTTCCTTTTGTAAATTAATAAATTGTTCTTGTTTAACCAGTAACTTTCGCCCCTCTGGTAAAGTCACTAATAAGTTAAAATTTTTAGCCTGAATCTGCTCTACTCCCGGATTTTCTAGAAAGCGATCGCAGATTTTTTGGTCGATTAAATAGTCATAAACATTTTGAGAACTTAACACAAATTTCATAATTACAATTATTCTCAAATATCGCTGATCTGTTTTTATTGATTTTAATTATAATTGATGATAGCCTTATTGCCAAGCTATTCATCTGCATTAAAAAAACATAATTAACACAATTATGTCTAAACTTCAACTAATCGCGCCAGTCAACCTACCTGTTAGATTGGTTTAGGGCTAATTGCGATCGCTCCATAGACAAAGAAACCCGGTTTCTCAACTGGAAACTGGGTTTCTCCACAGGGACAAGGCGGCTTTTGCTGCCTTCCATAAATTCGGTAAGTATATGGTACAGTTTCGTTATGATTGGTTTTTAAAAGTACCGGCTCTTTTGGATTTGGTGGGTAAAATGTATTCTGAGATACAGTCCTGCTGGCGAGGGAGTGGAGGGAACCACTCCAGACACAGAGGACACAAAGATCGATCCTATGTAAGTTAAACTTATCACACAGAACCTAGAAGAGC
>NZ_JADBUP010000019.1:0-15569 GCF_020245605.1 Microcystis sp. M061S2
AAGATGAATCATCAACCTGATTTTTACCAAATGTCTCGCCCAGAATTAAGAAAATATGTCCTCTCCCATCGAGAAGATGATGAAGCCCTAAGAATTTATATGGATAGAATGCGAACTGAATCAGGTGTAACTAGATTTACCTTTACTCCTAGTCAAGAAGACATGAAGAAATTAGAAAAATTTCTCAAGGCAAAAATGGATAAATAAAATCAATTTAACTTGCTTGTGCCAAGGCTCTACCTTTTATTCAGTGAACTGGGAGTAATGAGGTGCAGCGACTTTCTTACCCGTTCCCCCATTCCCTTATCAAACCCTAGAAATCATCGGGAATAATCCATTGGGTCGGTTGCGTCAGTTTTTTTAGTTTAGCGGCTTCTGCCATTTCTAACATCTTGTCCAAAGAAGTTTCGGCAATAAATTTAGCTGCTTCGGCGGCATGAGCTTGATTAGGACATTTATCGCCTAAAATACAACCATTTAGGCAATCTACCGCACAATTTACCTGTTTTTCCATAAAAAATCTCTTTTTCTGACTAGATTTGGTCTTTATATTCTAACCCAACTTTTTTCAGTACCCAAGCAAAATTAATTACCATCGAAAATGAGGTAATTGACCACGGCTCGACTGAGCTCACGGCCGAAGCCCACACCCTATCCCTAGGAAAAACTTTTTCAGCAAACCCTAGGTAGGTAATTATGCCAGTTAAGAAAGCGGCACGCTTAACCTTCTTGGGGTTATGGTGATGAGCAAATATTAATGTAGGGGCGCAATGCTTGCGCCATAATGTGACATTCTGAACATTTTTCGGGCAATATCCCAGAGATTCCCTATCCGGCCTCGTTGAGCGGTAGGGAGGGATAAACTTGACGCTGATTTGGTAGGAGCTAGAAAGATTGGGCTCAGAGCCTTACTTATTCGGCAAACTGGGTCAATTGCTATAGAAGTTCTCATCTAAGATTTGCTCTTGGGAGAAAGGACAAATTTGAGGATAATCATTTTCTGGGGGAATCTGAACACCAAATTGAGCTAGTTTACCTTCCTTAATTGCCACTTGACGAGCATCTGGATAAGCTTCCTCGATGGCAGTTTTTAGATAGGATTTCAGAGAAGGAGTATTGCGTAAGTTTTTCTCAATTCGCTGGCGATGCTCAATAATAGAACAATACCAGCTATCCTTCATTGATGGCGGTGCGTCATGCTGTACTTTTAATTTGAGCAAGTGAGCCAAAAGAATCATCAAATTACTTTCTAAAGTTCTTTTTTCCGATTTTCCCAACTCGGTTAACTCCTCAATTAAGTTATCAGTATCCAGCGCGGCAAATTCCCGCTTCTGTAAGTGATTAATTGTTGTTGCGAGCCAAACTTGAAAATCTTGTTCGTAGAGAGTCTTGGACATGGCCATAACTTGGTCGTTCGAGTTAATAACTGAATTGATAACTAAGGGAATACAACTAATTCTCAAAATGTTACCAATTTTAAGCTTCCCTTGTAGTTTACCAAAAAATCACCTAAAATGGCAACTATCTGTATCCCTTGCTGACTGCCTATAGCTCCCTACACCATTTTCTACTATCTTTGAGCAAACCAGCGAAAGATAAGGAATGAAAACTATGCCTTTAAGTTGGAATGAAATTAAAAATCGGGCGATTACCTTTCAAAAAGAGTGGCAAGGAGAGACTTCAGAAAAAGCAGAATCTCAATCTTTTTGGAATGAGTTTTTTCATGTCTTTGGCATTTCACGGCGTAGGTTAGCCAGTTTTGAGCAACCGATAAAAAAAGCAGATAATAAGCAGGGTTTTATTGATTTACTCTGGAAAGGAACGATTTTAGTTGAGCATAAATCGAAGGGGAAAGATTTAGAAAAAGCCCCACAACAGGCTAAGGATTATTTCCCAAATTTAAAGGAACATGAGTTACCGCGTTATATTTTAGTATCGGATTTTCAACGGTTTAAATTATATGATTTAGATTCGGGTAATCAATGGGAATTTGAATTAAGTAATTTTGTTGATAATGTTCATTTATTTGATTTTATTGCTGGTTACGAAAAGCGAGTTTATAAAGACGAAGATCCCGTCAATATTCAAGCAGCCGAGTTAATGGGAAAACTTCATGATTGCCTCAAAAAAATTGGTTATATGGGGCATGATTTGGAAGTTTATCTATTGCGTTTATTATTTTGTTTATTTGCCGATGATACGGGTATTTTTAATAAGGGGATTTTCTGGGAATATATCGATCTACATACCAAAGAAGATGGCAGTGATTTGGCGATGCACATCGCTTATATTTTTCAGGTTTTGAATACACCAGAAGAAAAAAGATTAAAAAATCTCGATGAGAATTTAACTCAATTTCCCTACATAAATGGCAAGTTATTTGAGGAGTCGTTACCTTTAGCGGCTTTTGATAGCAAGATGAGAGTCATGTTATTAGAAGCTTGTGCTTTTGATTGGGGAAAAATTTCTCCTGCTATTTTTGGTTCTATGTTTCAAGCGGTAATGAATCCAAAAGAACGACGCAATTTAGGGGCGCATTATACCTCCGAGAAGAACATTCAAAAGGTGATTAAACCATTATTTTTAGATGATTTATCCAGAGAATTTGAGAAGATTAAAGGCAATCGCAATAAATTACTAGAATTTCAGAAAAAGATTGCTAATTTATATTTTCTTGATCCTGCCTGTGGTTGCGGCAATTTTTTAATTATTACCTATCGGGAGTTACGCGATTTAGAGATTTTGGTGTTACAAGAGTTAGATAAAACGGGGCAGTTAGTAACAGATATTAGTACCATTATTCAGGTAGATGTTAATCAGTTTGCTGGTATTGAATACGATGAGTTTGCAGTGAGGGTGGCAGAGGTGGCGATGTGGTTAATTGATCATCAGATGAATATTAAAGTTAGTAATACTTTTGGTCAGTATTTTGTGCGTTTACCATTAAAGAAAGCGGCAAAGATTGTTCATGGAAATGCCTTGCGGATTGATTGGGAGGAAGTTATATCAAAAGAGAAGCTCAATTTTATTTTAGGAAATCCTCCTTTTGTTGGTGCGATGATTATGAACGATGAGCAAAGGAATGATATGGCTTATGTTTTTGACAGTGAGAAAGGAATAGGCGTTTTAGATTATGTGTGTGCATGGTATATTAAGGCTGCTCAAATAATTCAGGGCAATAGAATCAGGGTTTCTTTTGTTTCCACAAATTCTATATCTCAAGGTGAGCAAGTTGCATTACTTTGGAATATTCTTTTTCAAAAATATCAGTTAAAAATTCATTTTGTCCATCGTACTTTTAAATGGAGTAATGAAGCAAAAGGAAACGCCGCAGTTCATTGTGTAATTATTGGCTTTGGAAGTTTTAATATAACAAATAAAATTCTATTTGATTATGAAGATATTCAAGGTGAATCATTAGTCATTCAGTCTAATAATATTAATCCCTATTTGGTTGATGGAAGTGACATCATTATTTCTAACCGAAGTTTTCCTTTATCTAATGTTCCATTAATGCGTTTTGGTAGTATGCCAAGAGATGGTGGTAATTTTATTTTTACAGAACTGGAAAAAGAAGAATTTTTAAAATTAGAGCCGAAGGCAGAAAAATGGATTAGACCTTATACAGGAGCGCAAGAATTTATTAATGGTTATAGTCGCTACTGTCTATGGTTAATTGATATTTCTCCCAGGGAATTAAAGACATTACCAGAAGTCATAAAAAAAGTAGATAAGGTTAAAAATTTTAGATTAAAAAGTAAAGCTGCTTCTACTCGCAAATTTGCGGCGACACCTACTCTATTCTGTCAAATAGCACAACCCGAAACGAATTATTTACTTGTTCCCCGCGTCTCATCTGAAAGAAGAAAATATATTCCAATAGGTTTTATGAATAAAAATGTGATTGGTAATGATCAAGTTTTATTAATTCCTAATGCAAATTTATATTTATTTGGTATTCTTACTTCAGAAATGCACATGGCATGGGTTAAATATGTGTGTGGAAGATTAAAAAGTGATTATCGTTACTCAAAAGATATTGTTTATAATAACTACCCCTTTCCTGAAACTGCTACCGAAAAACAAAAACAAACCGTCGAAACTTGCGCTCAAGCTGTGCTAGATACTAGGGCAAAATATCCTGATAGTAGCCTTGCGGATTTATATGATCCTTTAACCATGCCTCCCGACTTGCTCAAAGCTCACCAAAAACTCGACAAAGCCGTTGATTTGTGTTATCGTCCCCAACCCTTTACCAATGAATTAAATCGTATTGAATACCTCTTTGAACTCTATGAAAAATTAACCGCTCCCCTACTCCCTACCAGCAAACAAAAAGCCACGAAAAGAAAAAATTATCAATAACCGAAAATGCTTGCTTGTCTGCCTTTTATTTAGTGAATAGTGAACAGTCAACAGTGGAAAAAACTGATATAGTGCTATTGGGAGTAATCAGGTACAGCGACTTTCTTACCCGTTCTCCCTTCCCCTATCAAACCCTAGAAATCATCGGGAATAATCCATTGGGTCGGTTGCGTCAGTTTTTTCAGTCTAGCGGCTTCGGCCATTTCTAACATCTTTTCCAAAGAAGTTTCGGCAATAAATTTAGCTGCTTCGGCGGCATGAGCTTGATTGGGGCATTTATCGCCTAAAATACAACCATTTAGGCAATCTACAGCACAATTTACCTGTTTTTCCCTAAAAAATCTCTTTTTCTGACTAGATTTGGCCTTTATATTTTAACCCAACTTTTTTTCAGTACCTAGGCAAAATTAATTACACATCTTGCTAATCCTTTTGGCGCTCTCAACCGTAGGTAAGTAATTATGCCAGTTAAGAAAGCGGCACTCTTAACCTTTCCCTAACCGATAAATTGCTATACATTTTAATTGTGTGAGGAGTGAGAAGAAAGCAAAGTCCTTGGGGTCGAAACACGGCAAGACTCCCAAGGGCTTTTCCATGTCTAGGGAACACTTGTCAGTCATGAACCAGCCTCAAGAGCGAGAACCTTTTGCCAGTTTAGTTTTATATCATCTCTTTAAATGGTCGTTCGTTAGCCCCACCCTACACGGCTATTTTCGCGGTCGCGTTTACGGAGTGGAAAATGTCCCCCAGCGTCATCCTCTGATTATCGTCTGCAATCACGCCAGTTACTTCGATCCACCCCTATTATCCTGTGCCGTGCGTCGTCCCGTAGCTTATATGGCTAAAGAAGAATTATTTACCATCCCGATTTTAAAACAGGCGATCGCTCTTTATGGGGCCTATCCCGTCAAACGCAGCAGTGGTGATCGCGGGGCAATTCGGGCGGCGATGGCAGCCTTAGCAGCGGGCTGGGCAGTGGGAGTGTTTCTGGAGGGAACCCGCACCGAGGACGGATTAATCCATCAACCAAAACTAGGCGCGGCGATGATTGCCGCTAAAGCGGGAGTTCCCCTGTTACCCGTCAGTTTGTGGGGGACAGAAAAGATTTTTCCAAAAGGTTCTTCTTTTCCCCATAGTATTCCCTTAACTATTCGCATCGGGGAAGTGCTGCCGCCACCGATTTCTAGCAAAAGAGAAGCTTTACAGGCAGTTACCGAGCGCTGTGCCGAAATTATTAACGGATTACACGCCCTCGGACGCTAAATTGACCTTTTAAACAGGATTTAGTCTTAGATTTCTTTCCCCGACACTTTCAAGTCGGGAATCTAGGCTAAAATTGGCATAACTCGACCATCGCCTCGACCATGTTCTTTTTTGTCCTCGGCTTCAATCTAGGCTTAACTTTATTTAATTGCTTTCTAGTCTGGAAATTGTGGCAATTGCGGCGGATTTTAGGGCGAGTAACCAAAATTTTAAACCGGGTGGAACGACGTTTACACCACATTTTTTACCCCGCCCCCGAATATATTCTCATCGCCGGGGCGAAAACCTATTATCTCCGACAAAACTATCAACGCATCTGCGGACAGATACAGATACTGCAATCCCTATTCTTGACCTTCTCCCTGATTATCCGTTACTGGCAGCGTCAATCCCGTCAACGCCGTCGCCTCTGGTCGCTAAAATTGAGCAAAATCTCTAGCAATCAAGCAGCTAACAGCGATCGCTAACCAAAGTAATACACAAGTACGGGTTAAATACAAAGCCTGTTCGACGGTTTTAACGGTAATCGGGTTGAGGTTATCGCCTAATAAAGGTTTTTCCACAATCTGGCCCCGATATTGATTTTTCCCCCCCAATTGCACCCCCAAAATCGCCCCATAGACGCATTCACTCCAACCGGAATTAGGACTAGGATCCCGACGGGCATCGCGCCAACAAATGCTTAAAACCCGCCCCGGCCGGCCCGAAATTAGGGCGAGAGTTAATACCGTCAAACGACAAGGTAGCCATGTCAAAACATCCTCGCTTTTGGCACTAAACCAACCCATATGGGTGTAGGGTGGCCGACGATAGCCAATCATCGAATCGAGGGTACTAGCGGCTTTATAAGCGCAAGCGAGGGGCACTGGTCCCACCCCCAGAAAAGCACCGAGAAGGGCATAAAAAAGCGGCGCGGTAACTCCATCGACACCATTTTCACTGACGGTTTCTAATAGGGCGCGGAGGATTTCTTCCTGGCCGAGATTATCTGTGTCGCGACCAACGTATAAACTTAGTTGGCAACGAGCTAAGGTGATATTTTCAGCTTGTAAAGGTGCGATGACGGTTTCGGCAGCCCTGCGTAAACTTCTACCGGCTAAACAACTGGCCAAGAGAATCATTTGTACTAGGTAACTCAGCAGCAAATTGACCTGACCTAACCATTCGATTCCTAGCCAAGTTAAGACCCCGGCCAAGATAATTAAACCTAGTCCCAGAATTATGCCCGCTAAACGTTGGCGAATTTTTTCCCGCGTCCAATTAAGGATAACTTTTGTGGCAACGGCAATAATCGCCCCCATCACCTGCACTGGATGAATCCATCCCCAAGGATCGCCGACCAGATAATCTAAAACTGCCCCTAATACTAAAATGATCGCCGTTGCCGTTTCCTTCACAATTACTCCCTTTTCCCATCGATATCCCGAATTTTCTCAATATTGTCTTCCCAGTTAGCCCCATCAAAGAACTGGATCTGAAAATCGCCTAAGACATTGCCATCCAAACAGCGCAGGTTTATATCTATAGCGTCAGGATGGGAGCGGGGACGATAGAAAGGATGAATACCACAAACACGACAAAAATAATGTTGGGCCCTGTGGGTATTAAATGTATAGGTACTTAAGAAATCTTCACCGCTTAGGAGGGTAAATTGTGCTGAAGGAACAATCAGATGCAGAAAGCCTTTTTTCTGACAAATGGAACAATTACAGTCTAGAGCTTGATCATGCTCGATCGCCACTTGAAAACGGATCGCTCCACAGTGACAACCTCCCCCATAAATCTTTGCTTGAGTTGTTGCTGTCATAACTTCTAAACTACTAAACGATAAAGCTGGTTTCCTCTCCCCTAGCGGCGATCCAGCTACGCGCATCGTAGTATAAATCCGCTAAGGTAATCTTCCCCAGGGCCTCTTTTAATTTCTCGTGGAGGTGTTTCCAGATAGTAAATGTCACCCAATCTTCTGCCTGTTCGTCCCTGGGATGATAGCCTGATAATGGCTCGATCGTCTCTCCCACGGCCTCCAAAATTTGCCCCAACGAGATACGATTTGCCGGCCTGGCCAATTGATAACCCCCTTGCGATCCCCGAAAGGAACGAACTAACCCCGCTCGTCGCATTTCTATCAGCAATTTCTCTAGATAAGCAGCCGGGATATCTTGACGCAGGGCGATCGATTTTACCGATACGGGAGTTCCCCTCGGTTGTAAACTAAGATCCAGCAAGGCTTTAACACTATAGTGACCCCTAGTTGTTAGCTTCATTATCCCTCATTTTTACCTCTTTATCTCTATCCTAGCCCCTGCTCTCATTGATGACAGAAAGGCTAACCTCCCTTACCCCGGCATCTCGATCAACATTGATAAATTCTGTTAAGATTTTGATCGAGAGATAGAGTGTAATCAATTACAATCAATTTCCTCAAGCAAGTGATAATTTTTAGTTTATACCGTGTAAGATGAGTGTAGAGATCAATCGTAACCCGATTGTTTCTGGTCAGGGGGAGCAATTCTCCTCGACTAGCCTTGATGACCCTAACCTTTATTTATCTGCCGCGAACTTAAATGAACAAAACTACCAATCCAGAACCCCTGACCGGCCTCGAACTAATTGAGAAAGTTAAACAGCTAGGCAACCTCAGCAAAGAAGAAAAAGCCCGGGAATGCGGCTACTATACCATGACAAAAAATGGTATTGAACGCGTTAATATGATGAAATTTCTCAATGCTTTAATCGATGCCGAGGGGATTGACTTAGATAGCAGTGCCAATGGACACGGACGAGGTGGGCGCTCGGCCAGCTACCGGATCAGTGTCCAATCAAATAATAATCTCCTGATCGGTTCGGCCTACACCAAAAAAATGGGACTTAAACCGGGAGATGAATTTGAAATTACTTTGGGGAGAAAACATATTCATCTCAAGCAAGTTGGCGCCAGCGACGACGACGAATAGCAATAATTAAGGAGAGAGCCGTTTAACTCTCTCCTTGCAGATAGGGTCTGCTGAAAAATTCGCTCCAGAAATCATGCTATTGAATGCCACTGATTTGTCGCCCAATTGATAAGTTTTACTTAGGCAAAACAACTTTAAACATAATTTTTATTAAAGAGAAGGACTATCTTAGTTCATTTGTTCGCAAAAAAAGCCAGAAAGACAAAAAAAGCCCAAAAAAACTGCCGAAGCAGTTGGGAAAGATTGACAACCAAAAAGATAATAGCAAGGACAGTTCCTGAAGTTTCAGGTAGTTTTGTCATGACCAGATTGAAACTAAATCCTCTCTGAGCTTGTCCGGATTTTCTGGGAGCATCTCAGATGTGCAGAAATAACGACAATCAACAATGATCAGTCATCCTTAAATTAGTACAAATGCCACGAAGCCGCATCTAAGCATCCCACTGCAAAAGCTAATCAGCGGCGGGATTGAGGAAAAAATCGCCAATAACGGCCAATTTTAGCAGAGAGTTTCTCTTGAAAAATCCCCACTGAGTAGATTGACAAAAATCAGATGCAGCCGTGGGTAAAGACTCTAATTCACTCGATCCCGAAAGTTACCGAAACGACCGCGGTAATATCTTTGTCGATGGAGGAGGTGTCGTAAATTCCCGAATCGCTCACGTCAGTGGAATTGCGCGAGGTGATCTGAAAAACTCCCGTTTTCGCATCGCGCACCCTTCCCACCCGACTGCCAGTACTACTAGCGATCGCCTCAGCCCTCGCTCTCGCATCTTTGGTCGCCGCCGCCACCATTTCCACCCGCAGCTTATCCAATTGGGTGTAAAGATATTGGGGAGGTTCAGAGACGAGGCTAATTCCCTCCTCGATCAATTCCGTTACCTGCCTAGAAAGTTCCGTGTAACGGGCCACATCGCTCGCTCGGATCTCGAAGCGTTGGGTGAGACGATAGGCGAGAATTTGCCCAGTTTCCTGGCCGTTAGCTGTTACTTCGGGAATCGCCATCGTCTCGATCGCGTTAGTGGTGATTGCGTCCTCCGGAACTTGTTTTTCTTTGAGATAAGCTCGTATCCGCTGGGTTTGCCGGATCAGATCGCGGTACGCGTCCCGGGCGGTGGGTTGTTGACTGGAAACCGATAAACGCCAGAGAAGATAATCGGATGTAATCGCCCTTTTTGCCGAACCGGTCACGACAAAAACATCGCTCGCCCGTTTCACCGCCAAGAACGAGCGCGCCGCTATCCACGAACTCAAGACGAGAGCGATCGATAGCACCGATAAACCCGCGAATACCTGTGGGAAACGTTGGAATATAGAACTGTCTTTCATCATCCCCCATCCTAGAAATCCGACGTTTCTATCCTATGCTAGTAGCGAGTGCCTTGAAATTATTATTTACAAAAATCAATGGAGGTCGAAATCTGACGGGGAACTTTCCCTTCCCCAAAAACTCCCTATCGCTGGCTGCGATAACGCCCGATAAGTTCAGCTTGACCATGGAATGGGCTTTATCCCCCTCTGTTTAACCCGAACTGTGGTTAAATAAATACTTCGCCGAAAAAGGTTTCAGCGAAGTACCACAATAGTCAGTGACCAGTTATCAGTTATCAGTACCTTTACTATAACACCTTTGATCCAAAAATCATAGCTTGGTGCAGAAAAAAGGCCAAAAATAAATACTTCGCCGAAAAAGGTTCCAGCGAAGTACCACAATAGTCAGTGACCAGTTATCAGTTATCAGTACCTTTACTATAACACCCTTTTTCGATCACTGCAAACTTTTTTCAAATTTTAGGCCAAGAATTTTGGACCCAAACCGACTTTCGGCGCGTACACCGCCCGATCGCCCAATTCTTCTTCGATGCGTAATAAGCGATTATACTTAGCCACCCGTTCACTGCGACTGAGAGAACCAGTTTTAATCTGTCCAGCATTAGTAGCCACCGCCAGATCCGCGATCGTGGTGTCTTCCGTTTCTCCGGAACGATGACTAATTACAGAACGATAACCGTGACGGGTAGCTAGGGCGATCGTTTGTAGGGTTTCCGTCAAAGAACCGATCTGATTGAGTTTAATCAGGATCGAGTTAGCAATACCCAGATCGATCGCTCTTTGCAGACGGATGGGATTAGTCACCATCAAATCATCGCCCACCAACTGAATCCGCGCCCCCAGTTTATCGGTCAATAATTTCCAGTTATCCCAATCTTCCTCGTGTAAACCGTCTTCAATAGAAATAATCGGGTAGCGATCGACTAAACTAGCCAAAAAATCCACCATTTCGGCGGGAGAATGGGAAGAACCATCGTAGATGTATTGACCATCCTTATAGAATTCACTGGCGGCCACATCCATAGCCAAAGCCACCTGCGACCCCGGTTTATAACCAGCACGTTCGATCGATTCGATTAAAATATCCAAAGCTTCCTGATTTGAACCCAAATTCGGAGCATAACCGCCCTCATCGCCCACACCGGTCAGTAATTTGCGTTCGTGCAAGGCCTTACCCAAAGCGGCGAATACTTCCGCCCCCCAACGCAAACCTTCCTTAAAAGAATCGGCCCCGATGGGGAAGATCATAAACTCCTGAAAATCGACGTTATTATCGGCGTGAGAACCACCATTGATCACGTTCATCATCGGCACGGGTAGCACATTGGCCATCGGGCCACCGAGATAACGATAGAGAGGCAAGCCCAGATCCGCCGCCGCTGCTTTGGCCGTAGCCAGAGAGACGGCTAGGATAGCATTAGCCCCTAATTCTCGTTTATTGGCCGTGCCATCGCGATCAATCATAGCTAAATCGATACTAGCTTGGTCGAAAGCATTCATCCCCTCCAAAACCGGGACGATTTTTTCGTGGACATTGCGAACCGCTTTCAGGACTCCCTTACCACCGTAACGCTGGGGATCATCATCGCGCAATTCGTGGGCTTCAAAACTGCCCGTAGAAGCGCCACTGGGAACCTGGGCCAAACCCATCGCCCCCGATTCTAACAGCACTTCGGCTTCGATCGTGGGACGGCCGCGGGAATCTAGAATCTCCCTAGCTGCGATCGCTTCGATGGGAACTTCGATTTTATCTAACATAACTTATCGTCTCCAACTCAATTTACGGGGTAATTTCGGCTGATTACTAATTGCCTAAAGGGAAATCCACGTTGACAATCTGCTTTTGATCATCAAAAACGAGGATTAAAGTATCCGTCAGTTTTTCAAATTGAATCGTCACCAACACCAAATCCACGCCGTCCGTATCCGAACCTTTTCTGACCTGAGTTCCCACAACCCGACGCACGGGGCCGGTACGCTTAAGTAAATTTTCCCAAGCGCCTTGCACTCTGGTGGGGAAAACCTCAGCTTTGAGAAAAGGGTGTAGATAGCCTCGGGCCAGGCCGTAGTCTTTATTGGCCAAGGCCGTGACAAAAGCGGTGCCAATCTCAGAAATACTGCGAAATTCGGGAAAATCTGCGGCAACTATCTGACCTGACTGGTTAAAGGTAATTACCACATCTTCAGTGAGTTTCTCAAATTCAACGGTGACAATCACCAAATTGGCATTGATAGCATCGAGTAGCTTGCTTTTGACAATGCGCTTAAACGGTCCAGTATTGTCAGTGACTTGGCTTTCCCAGACCTTTTGCAGTTTTTCGGCAGTCCAGAGGGGTTTTAGTTGGGGTGACAAAGCTGCAATAACTTTACCGTATTGTTTAGTTCCCAACCATTCTACTAACTGCCGAGCTTGCTTTTCTTCCCGAACGGGATCACCAAGAGCGATCGCATTCGGTTCTGGGTTCGCCTGTACTGGTGAAACGCTGAACGGGGTCCAAGGCAGGGAAAAACCAATTAAACACAAAGAGAGAATCGATACCCGTTTCGCTAATGAAAGCCGCATCATTTCAGCTATTGCTCCGCAAATAAATAACGTTTTTCGACTTGACGATTGAATTGATGCCATTGTTCATTAGTTAAAGCATTCAAGATCGCTCGATCGGGTAATATCTCTCCCCTTGTTATACTGGTTTAACGATTAAAACTACCGCCGAACGCGCTTGCACCCGATAGGTTTCCGATTCAATAGCAGCTGCGGCATCTAAATCACAGGCTGCCTCGGACAATTGCCCAGCAGTATCGATGACACGATGCCATTTTTCCTCTGGGAATAGGGGGGGTAACTGGAAGTCGAGAGATTCCCAGTAAGCGTTCAGCATAATGTGTAAATACTCATTTGCCTTGGGATGACGCAGGGAAAAAGCTAAACTGCGGGAATCTTCCGACCAATCGGGTTTACTCAACTGTACGCCATGCCAACTGAGATGGGGTTCAAGACTGGTATAGGTGACTTCTAGCAATTTTTCTTGACGGAAAAGAGCTAATTTTTTATTAAAATCGATCAGTCTCCTTACGAAACACCAAAGATCGAACTCTTGCTCTACCGCACTCCAATCGAACCAACTTAACTGGTTATCCTGACAATAGGCGTTATTGTTGCCCTTTTGGGTGCGTCGCACTTCGTCCCCCATCAACAGCATAGGTGTTCCTTGGGAAATGAACAGGATCGTTAAGAGATTTTTTATTTGTTGCAGTCGCAGGGTTTTAATCGCCTCGTTATTGGTTTCCCCTTCTATCCCACAATTCCAGCTAAAATTATCGTTGCAACCGTCCCGATTCTTCTCGCCGTTAGCCTCGTTGTGTTTCTCGTCGTAGGACACTAGATCGTTAAGGGTAAAGCCATCATGACAGGTAACAAAATTTATACTTCTATTGACATCGTTGTCAGGTCTGTGGTATATGTCGGGGCTTCCTAAAATCCGCGCCGCTAATTTGCTGACTATGCCGGTATCTCCCCGGACAAAAGCGCGCACATCATCGCGAAAAGGACCATTCCACTCGGAAAACCAATCGGCAAATTCGACAAATTGACCGACACTATACAATCCTGCCGCATCCCAAGCTTCGGCGATTAATTTTGTGCCGGCTAAGACCGGATCCGATTCGATCGCCCAGATCATGTTATAACCTTTTTGCAGGATCGGTTCCCCGTCCACATTGCGCGATAATACGGCCGCCAGGTCAAAGCGAAAACCATCGACGTGCATTTCCGACACCCAATAGCGCAAACAATCGAGAATCATTTTGCCAACAATCGGATGACTGCCCTTGAGGGTGTTACCACAGCCGGTATAGTTGCTATAGAGGCTTTTATCTTCCCCGTCGAGGATGTAGTAGGTGCGATTATCGATACCTTTCAAGGAAAGAGTCGGCCCGGTTTCGTCCCCCTCGGCGGTATGATTGAAAACCACATCGAGAATCACTTCAATCCCCGCTTTGTGTAAAGCTTTCACCAGATCCCGAAATTCATTCAAAGGACCCAGGGGTGAGCGATCGCTACTGTAACCGGCATGGGGCGCAAAAAAGCCGATCGTGCTATAACCCCAATAGTTAGTTAACCCCGGCATAGCGGCAGCGGGATCAAAGTAATGAATCGGTAACAATTCCACGGCAGTAATGCCTAGGTTTTTTAAATAGGGTATTTTTTCGATTAATCCCGCAAAAGTACCTCTTTTTTCCTCGCTAACCCCGGAATTCGGGTTACGAGTAAAGCCACCGACGTGCATTTCGTAGATAAAACTGGCAGAGTAGGGAGTGCGTAGCGGTGCGTCATCTTCCCAATCGTAGCAGCCCGGATCCACTACCAGACCCCGCAAAGCTCGATGACAATTATCGCCTTTTTCGCTGGCAGCTTGTCGATCATAAATTTCCGCACCGACAATCGCTTTCGCATAGGGATCGAGAACTACTTTATCAGGATCGAAGCGATGACCCTGGGCCGGATTATCCGGACCATAGACTCGATAAGCATACACTTGACCGACTCCAATCCCGTGAACGAAAATATGCCAATAGAAAAAGGTGCGGTTTGTTTGCGGGGTGAGGAGAATAGTCCGGCTAGGTACGGGAGAATTAGTATCATCAAATAATAATAATTCGATCGCAGTGGCATACTTAGAAAATAGTGAGAAGTTGACACCATCGGCCAAGACAGTCGCACCGACGGGATGGCTTTTACCGTGATCGGTTTCTAAGGTCATTGTCAAGAGATAAGAAGTGATTAGGAGTAGTATAAGATTATTCGGCGTTTTTGAATCAAGCTATGAATGCTAACTGTGTATCGCATCCAAAAGTTAGTTGGGGTCTAGGTTTTAAAAATCTCACCTAAGAAGATTCAGAACTCAAATTAGCAACGCCAGATTTTAATGGAGATGGTGTGATTAATTTCTAAGACCTTGCCCCGTTCAATAAAGCTCTCAATTTTCCGAGCAATCAAGAAAAAAATATAGGAGTTTTAAATGACCTTTACCGAAGATTTTAGGCTTGATTAAGCCAATTAATTAAGTCAGCTTGACTCTCAAAGTCTAGTAATGCTTCTCCTAAGTCTTCTAATTTTTCTACTGAGAGTTTTTGGATAGTTTCGGTGATATGCGGGGTCAGTGGACCAAAACGTCGCTTTAGTTGACGTAGCACTAACTTGGATGCTTCTTTTTGAAGTCCGATAGCTTCTCCTTGTTGAATAGCTTTTTCTCTATCTTGTTCGTATAAAGGGGCTAAACGCATAATAAATTTACTCTCTTCCTGGGTTCTTTTTGGTAAGGCTTGCAAGTTCCTACTCAAATTGTATAATAATTTTAAGGCAGCTGATTTGAAAGGATGATTAGAAGATAATGCCTCTAATTCATCAATCGCTCTGCTTCTGGTTCCTCCTCTACCTAATAATCTTAACCAAAGGGTTTCAGGGGTTTCAGGTAATTGATGCAGGACAATAATGGCTGTGGTTAATGCTGGGGCTAAAAAATAAATTCCTTCTCCCCAATCTGGATGATTGAGAGCGGAAAAAGCAGTTATAATTCTTTGACTGGCCGTAGGAGTTAGTATCCATAGTCTAGGGATATTTTCTGCTAATAAGGGTTGTTGATTGCGGTGAGCTTC